>JAHEIO010000009.1:68313-72320 GCA_024639325.1 Gammaproteobacteria bacterium | reverse complement strand
GTCGTCCGCCTTCAACGACGGATTCCAGTAGCCGACATATTTGAAAATCGTGCGCAGGGTCAACCCGCTGCCGCCATCGCCGCCGCTGCTGGCGCCCTTCTTTTCGAAATTCTGACGGCCGACGATTCGGGTCAGCAGGCTGTAATTGTCCACATCGAGCCCGTCGAGCGAATAAAACCCCTGGTAAGGATCGAAATAGTTTTTGCCCCCGGCGATCAGGTCGAATACCGCCTCGTCCAGAACCACGACGGCATATTCGATCAGTTCCTCCTTCCTGCCCGCATGTTTCGCCACGGCCTTCAGGGCAACCCGCGCCTTTTCACCCGGCTTGTAGACGTCGCGGTCCGTGGTGGCGATCACCTCGATCTGTTTGTACGGATCGATCACCGGCACTTCGGCGTAGCCGATGCGAAAAGCCGGTTTGCCCAGATCGATCTGTCCGCCGCCTTCGCTGTTTGCCGCCGGCGGCTTTTCCACGCGCGGTGAAAATACGACGACCGAGAGATACACCCCGGGCAGGTATACTTCCTCGACCGGGAATTCGACCATCGGGGTGCCGCCTTCCAGCGTCGTCTGCCACTGTTTGATGACGCCGTAGCGCTCCAGCGTGACCAACGCGCGCGCGCCGGGAAACGGGTTCTTGATCAGGAAGCGGGCGGTATCGCCAATCCTGTATACCTCCTTTTCTGGAATCATTTCCATGCCGTGACCGGCAGCCTGCCGCCAGACCACCTGCCCCTTGCCTGCAACCCAGGCCCAAAGCGTGGTCGTGTGCGCGCGTTTCTTGGTATCGGTGATGCTCGCGACAATGCGGTAGCGGCCCGGCTCCCCCGGGGTGAAATTACAGGGCAGCGGCGCTTTTTTCGGCCTGCCTGAACATTGGGCGGTTTGCACCCAGCTCTCGTTGAAGTGAGTGATGTAGGCATTGCCCGCGCCTTTGACCCGCGCCGCGCGGGTCACCAGGTGTTCTATACGAACGGCGACATCGGTGTCATCGACCGGCTCACCTCTTTCATCGACGGTAATGAACTGAATCTCGGCCTCTTTGTCCTCGTCGAAGACCCAGCTGTCCTTGCGCAGTCCGACCAGCCGGTCGATGGCAACGTAATCGGCAGACGACATGGCGGCGATATATTTGCCCCGGTCGTCGCGCACGGCGCTTTCGACGGACAGGCGGCCGTAAACGATGCGGTCCTCGGCGATTTCCACGCTGGCCAAATGCGAACCCCGATCCGTCAGCTCGCCAACTTCCTGATGGATCCGTACGCGGTTGGTGGTGCCGAGGGTGTCGAACTGAAACTTGCCCGCGACCGTGTCTTTGGACGAAAACCGGCGGGCGCGCAGATTGACCGTAACGCGCGCTTCGGCCTGTATGTAGGGCCCGCCGGAATGCAGTGACGCCGTGGTTTCAGCCGACAACGTGTCGCCGGGGCCGAACAGATCACCGTTGATCTGGTTGCTGACGCGGAAGGATGCCGGCGTGAAATCGCTGACCAGCACACGCATCGGGTCCCAGACATGGTCGGTAAAATCTGATCGCAGGCGAAACATAAACCAGCCCATAACAGCGGTTTTGGGCACGGTGTATTCGCCTTCGAACGCGCCGAATTCGTTCAGCGTGATATCCATGACCTCATGCACGGTCTTTCCAGTCGGGTCGATCAGCTCCAGCTTGTAAACGCCGGCAGGTGCGGCAACAAACCGTTCGTTATTCTGATTGCGGACATAGATCTTGAACTGCACGGCATCGCCGGCGCGGTAGACGCCCTGCGCCGTGGTGCCCCAGGTATGGATGTGGCCGTATTCGGGTTTCTGGCGCAGATGAATTTTGTAACCGGATGCCCGCGAAACATTGACCCGGTATTGCCGGTTCAGCGGCATCAGCGCCATGCCTTTATCGCCATCGACGCGGATAAACAGCTTTTCGCAGGCGTCTTTGGCGCAGCGCCAGCCAAATGTGTCCAGGGCCGGATCCAGTTCCGCCGTGCCGGGCAACATGGCAATGCCGTGTTCATTCGTTTGTACCATCTGTGCGCTTTCGGGCGGCGCGTCCATCGTTGTCAGCGCATCAAGGTAGACGGCCACGGACGCGTCTGCGACCGCCTCACCCGTTGCCAGGTCGGTGACCCAGACCAGCGTATTGAAATGCCCCACCTTGGCATGGACCTGATAGGGCGTGACTTGCGCGAATAAACGCCGCTCCCGATAGTGTTTGTGAGGCGACGGCGGGATTGAGGATATCGCACCGAAGATTGCGCCGGATTTTCCATAGGTCAGTTCCCGTACGCGCATTGGCACGGCAAAGGCGACATCCTCCACATACGGCGGACTGAATGCATGGCTCAGCCCCTCTTTTGTATCATCCTCGCCAACAAGACGATAGTCGAACCGCACCTCGTTCAGATTGGTGACATAGAGCGGGACTTCACTATCGACTGCGGATTCCAGGACGGCATCGTGATGGATCAGTTCAAAATTCGGGTTGCGGTGGTTAGTCCGGAAGGAAAGGTCAATTGCAGTCATCAGCGGGCGGCCAAACTCATCGCGAAGATGGGTCTGCGGCATATCGGTGAGGCCGGATCGGGTGGCGCCCGGTGCATCTATCTCAACTTTGCGGCTGTGGATGCGATAAGCTTGATCGGCCTTCAGCCGTTCGGGTAGCCGGAGGTCATAGGTTGCCTCCTTGCGGTGCGGCTGTCCCAGACGCGAGTAGTCGCCGTATCGGGACCAGGGGTCGTAATCCTTGCGGCCGCCGGTAAGTCCGGGCTGCAAAACCATCTCGCGCTTGAGTTCTGACTTCAGCACCGGCGCGGTGAAGGACAATGCAGCCCCGGCCAGGGGATTACACATTGTCTTCGGGTTATCGAGTTCTTCCTCACCCGGAGCAATCAGTACGCGGTTGCCTTCATTGTTGGTGCAGCGCACCCCAAGGAAGGCGAACTCGGGGAAGGTATGAAATTCAACGACATTGCTGCGCTCGACTCCCTTCTCCGGCCCGAGAGCGGACATCAGCCCTTGCCGCAGATGGAGGGTGATCTTACTGTCCAGCTCGACCTCAATTAACGGCTCCACCAGCCAGACCCGGCGCGCTTCCTCCCCTTCCGGCATCGGCGTGGGCTGTTCATCGCTTTTGTGCGCCGGTTGAGTGCCGGTATCCAGGATCAGCTTTTCTCCCGGGATGCCGATAAAGCGCGGAACTTCGCGGCCATCCGGGTCCGGCGTGGCTTCGACGCGACTGAGCGCACTGCCGTCTTCGATCTCCAATTCGACGGTTTCTTCAACCGATTTTTTTGACACCGGCTGGTTGAAGGTCATGCGCAGGACGGGCACCCCAGGGTGTTTCCACGTCTTGAATCCGGTGTGCGAGATAGCGGGCCGCCGGGTAATGAATGCGCGGGTCTCGGTCTTTGCAATTGTGGCGCCGTCCATGGCCGAGATGCCGGGATCGACCGTAATCGTATATTTCGTGGCTTCCGCCATGCGATCCGGTTCATCCAGGTTACAGGACAGCGCCTGGCGGTTGATCCAGCGCCATTTGCAGTTCAATTCCGGCGTGATCGTGATCGGCAGTTCGGATGCCTCGCGCTCCATCCTCCCCAGCGGCACGACGGCACGGTTGAATTCAATCAGCACCTGATTGGCAGGCGGCACATCTTTGCCCACGGGAGTGATTCGCCGGATGCTCAGCGACATCCCTCCGCTTGTTGTGTCTGCCTGAACGGGAAAAACGGTCGCAAAAAATATGGCCAGAGAAACGAAAACGCCGGCGGCCCTAAAAGTGCACAACATAATCCCTGGCCTGCGATACCCGCCTCCCGGAAATCCGGGCGGAATACAACTGGATTATCGGTAGATAATCAGGGAACCTCTGAATAATCGGTAATCGTATGGTTCCACCCCCTCGCAATCGGCGCGAGGCGCGCCTCCTACAGTAGGAGCGGCGCCCTCGCCGCGATTCAAAATAGCAGCGGCTCCTCTATTAGATTCGTAGGAGCGGCGCCCTCGCC
>JAHEIO010000009.1:0-68213 GCA_024639325.1 Gammaproteobacteria bacterium | reverse complement strand
TATGGTTCCACCCCCTCGCAATCGGCGCGAGGCGCGCCTCCTACAGTAGGAGCGGCGCCCTCGCCGCGATTCAAAATAGCAGCGGCTCCTCTATTAGATTCGTAGGAGCGGCGCCCTCGCCACGATTCAAAATAGCAGCGGCGCCTCTATTAGATTCGTAGGAGCGGCGCCCTCGCCGCGATTAATCAAATTCCTTGGTATGAAAGACAGGGTAAACCATCGGCGTGGCAGGCATACGTCGCTATGGTGGTAAATTCAGGGTCATTGCACGGCGGGACCGTGGCAAATATTCAGGAGCAGTTTCGGCATGGGCTCAGGTCCATCATGCAAGAAATGGCAATGAAGTGCGTCGACGAAGAAAGATCCGACGCGCTACGGCCAAGTCGTATCAGCGGTCCTGCAAGCCTGCTGTTGCGGGAAAATTCTGCAAATTGACCAGCACCCGGTTGCGACAGCGCTGCTGCATGAATCCACCAATCAGCGCAGTGGCAAAATTAGAAAAATGTTCGGTAAAAGAATGGTATCCACGTGCTGATTCTTATCAGCAAGCCGGTCGATGCTTGAATACGTATCGTACGTCCCACTATGATACCGTTCATTGTTTGTGGATAACCGTACTGGGCAGATATTTCCAATGAATCGAATGGCGGCCGGTTTACTCTTGTCTACGCTCAGTGTTTCCTTTTCAGCACAGGCCGGGGACCAGGAAATAAGCGGAACTGAACTGGCCAAATCGATCGAGGCCGGTCAGACGCCACTCATCCTCGATACCCGATCGTCCTGGGAATACAACAGGGGCCATGTACCCGGTGCCAGGCACTTCCCCTTCTGGCTAAGCCTGTTTCGCGCCGACGACCTGGACTATCCCAGGGGGAATACTGTCGTCGTTTATTGTGAGCACGGCCCCAGGGCTTCATTCGCCCGGTTTGCGCTTAGAAGAAGCGGCTTTCAGCGCGTGGTGTATCTGCAGGGGCATATGTCCGCTTGGAAGAAAGCCGGTTTGCCGATAGAGTAAATCCGTTCGGTGAACAATATCTCTGCCGCATCCGGTTCAGTTCTTGAGGCTGGAGTAGTGCCATCCGATCTTATCAAGGTCCCACCGCACGCCGATCGTGTAGACGTTCCCGCCGGACGTGCCGTCGGCGTTGCGGCTGGCATCGAAATGGATATTCGCAAAGACCATGCGACTGAAATCCTTGAAAGTGAATCTCATTTCCGCGACCGCATACCTTACTCGGTAGTCCCCCGCCCTGTCCTGGCCTGAATCGGGGTCCAGTATGTTGTACCCGCCCACGAGCCACCACCGGTCCCGAAATTGAAATTGCGCATAGAGTTCGCTGCCCCAGCCATCGAAGTAGATGCCCTCGTCGGTGGTCTCGTGATTCTCTAGCCTGGCGACTATCAGACCCGCATACCAGCGGTCGCCGAATCCACGCGTACCGATGATGGCCGCGCGGGCATCGCCCTTGATGCCGATATCCCGGAGTGATGGGTTTTTCTTGAGATCGACGTTTGCGTGGTTGTAGGCGAGCGCGATCGTGAAATTCTTTTGTGTCGTCAAGATGGCGCTTGCGCCGAACCCCTCTTCGTACTCGGCCCCACCACCGAACGGGATCGGGTTCCCCTTTTGAAGTTGGACATTGAGATCGAACGGCTCGAAATATTTGTGCGGCAGGAAATCCGTGGAAAGCTTCGACTGAACGACGTTGTCGGCACGGCCCGGGCCGGTTGCACCTCCGTCCGTCTGTGCGTTATAGGTACCGCTGGCGCTCCCGCCGGTGTTCATGAACCGGTCCGTGAGCCCGGAGACCTCGTAGTATGTCGACCAGTTTTTTCCAACGACGGCCGTGAAAGCCGGAATGTCCAGGCCGACGTGGCGCAGGCGCGTGAAAATACTGTCTTCGAAATCCTCACTGCCCTCCTTGCCCGAACCGAGATTCTCGATTCCGGTCAACAGATTGAAACCAAACTCGTATCGTGTAAAAAAGTACGCACCTTCCCGGAACTGCCAATCGAAGTTTATTCCCGCGCGCGATCCACCGTCCTGCCACGACGAGTCACCCTGCTGCTCTCGGTAGCGAAACCGCAGGCTGCCGTAGAGATCGAACCCGGTTGTGCGCTCCTGCACCGCGGGTTTGTCTTCCGCCCGATCGACCTCGCGCCGCGCCTGGCTGGCGGCAAGCGGGTCCTCGTCGGCCTGCAGTTCCCGCTGTTGCGCCTCGGTCGGCACGGCATCGTCTTCCTCGTCCTTTGCTTGGACATCAGACTTTTCCGACGCCTTCGATGGGTCACCGACCTTCTCGACTGGCGCCTCCTCCTGCTGGGCATTCAGAGTGATCGGGAAAGTCATTGACAATAAAAGTGAGAGAACGACCGCAACGATCTCGCGTTGTCGTGTAGCGTTCCGTCTCATCGCTTATTGAAATCCGCTATCCAATGGGGTACCCCGGGCATGAAACAAGCTAAACATTTATCTGGAGACGTCTGGTCAATGACGTCAAGGAGTGGAACATCGTGGCGATCTACTCGTCCATAACTTAAAACACCTCTGGATTGCTTCACTTCGTTCGCAATGACCACGGGGGGGTTAATCGGCGCGTTTCCCTAATACGGCTCAAAGCTGCGACTCGATAGGCAGAATCCGTGCCAGGCCGACGACGAAGCGCAGCCAGAAACTGGCGTGCGGTTCGGTTCGCCAGGTCTTTGGGTCGCTACCCTCCAGTCTATACCATCTGAGCTGATCGTAACCCCGGTCGTCTTTCACCAGGCCCAGAGAGAACGCCTCATTATCGGTGTAGCTTTCGAACCACTCGATCATCTCCCGCGCCGCGTCGGTGGAATCCAGTATCAGGCCGATCTCCGTGTTTTCTTTGAGGGACCTCGGATCCAGGTTGAGCGAACCGATGAACACGTGCTTGCGATCGAAGATAAACGACTTCGTGTGCAGACTGGCCTTGGAAGAGCCGCGCAGGCCGGACGACCCGCGCAGGGTCGCTCGCGCTTTCGTGTCCGTCTCGTGAATCTCGACGCCGGCGCGGAGCAGACGCTTGCGATAGCGCATGTAACCGGCATGGACTATAGCGACATCGGTCGCGGCAAGCGAATTGGTGACGACGCGTACACGCACACCTCTGTCCGCCAGGTCCTTGAACAGCGCTGCGCCTGCCTTGCCCGGAACGAAGTAAGGTGAAATGATGACCAGCTCCTCCCTGACGTTCCTGAAATACTCACGCAGCGCGGGAGCGAGGTGATACTTCTCGGCGTCCTGTCCGGACAGCACTTTTTCAGGGTGGTCGTAGACCACCCTGGCATCTCCCCAGTAGAGATCGACATCGTTGTCTCTGATACGACGGGCGAGGTCGGATTCCCGCATGGCCCGCAGGTAATCCGAATCCCGCTGCTCGGCTACGAATGCCTCGAGCTCTTGCTGGCTGTTCGCGATCAGTTCCAACGTAACCGGAGTTCGATTGAGCACCGAAATCGGATAGGTGAGCTCGTGATTCCAGTACAGATCGAACGATCTCGAAATGTCCGGAACCAGCGGGCCGGCCACCATGACGTCGAGGTCGCTGAAAACCAGCTGGTGATTAGCATCGAAGTACTCATCGCCGATGTTTCTGCCGCCGACCACCGAGATCTGGTTGTCGACCGTAAACGTCTTGTTGTGCATCCGGCGTGTGACCTTCCCGAATCCCGTAACGTACTGGGTGGCCCTGGGTGTGGATCGGCTGAACGGGTTGAAAATTCTCACTGCCAGATTCGGGTGGCTGTCGAACACGGCGACCAACAGGTCCCGGCCTTCCGCCGCCATGTCGTCGATCAACAGTCTAACCCGCACGCCGCGCTCCGCCGCTTTCAGCAGCTGGTCGACAAAGAGCCGCCCGGTCAGATCGTTGTGAAACAGGTAATACTGTGCATCGATGCTGCGCGCTGCCCGGTTCGCCAGAACTGCCCGTGCCACGAAAGCATCCAGACCGTTATCCAGCAGGTCGTAGCCCGACTGACCGGGATGGGCGTCCAGTTCCCGCTTGAAGTTCTCACCTGCGACCAAGCCGGCTGCCGGCGCGTAGGCATAAGACTCCTCGCGCTCGAAATCGGTGGGCAGGGTCGCGCAGCCGGCCAGCGCCAGGCACAACAAAAAAGGGGACAGACCCCATTTGATAAAAAAGGGGTCTGTCCCCATTTGATGAAAAAGGGGTCTGTCCCCTTTATGTAAGTCAGTCCGCAAACTCGGCGGCCGCCTCCGAGATCCACTGCCAGAATGATCGGGCAAAGCCCGAGTAAACCAGCAAATCGTAAGTCGGTGTTTCATCGACCTGGTGAAGGATAACACCCACCTGCGCCATGACGGTCTGGGCACAAAATCCGGCCTTGAATGCATCAGGATGCAGATCGAGCCGGCAGCCCTTGGCCATCACACGGCGTGCCTTTGGACCGCGCAACCGGACGCAGACCCGGGAATCCCCCTGCTCGGACACATAACCCCGGTCTTCGACACGGGCGGCAACATTAGCGGCGAGGCCGCCTTTGTGTGTCGATTCCCCGGATACGAGCATCCAGTGCCCCGACGACAGCGGCATCGCGGTGAATTCCTTCTGCACGGTCGCGCGTCCGGGCTTGCCGCTGATATCGAGCCGTTTGCACACTTTCGACGCTTTGCCATTTCTTGCAAACAGCTGTACGAATGTCAGGCCCGGAACGACCGACACCTCGATCTGCTCCGAGGACTTCGGCTCCGCGAAGCCATCCAGCGGAAAGACCGCATCGAAAGTCGATGACGAATCAGACACGCAGCCGCTCCCCGTCGGGATCGACGAATACCGGATGGCAGACTTCCACCTCCACCGCTTCATCCTTCAGTGGGTAAACGGCGTAGAGCCGCTCGCCCTTGCGGGACAGACCGCCCTTGACGTAGCCGAGACCGATCCAGGTACCCACCGCCGGGCTGTCGCCCACCGAGGTGATCCAGCCCAGGCTGGTTTCCGTACTCGCTTTTTCCGGGTCTTCGACCAGGTGAGCGCCGCCGCGCAAACGCCCCTCGGCGCCGACCATCCTGAAGCCCGCCAGTGCGGGACGATCCGGATCGACCATGCCCTCTCGCTGGGACAGCGGCAATCCGATGAAGTGCTTTTTGTTGGACATCATTCGCCCCAGGCCCATGTCGGCTGCGGTGGTGCGGCCGTCGAGTTCGTTGCCGGCGACGTGTCCCTTTTCTATGCGCAGCACGCCCAGCGCTTCCGTACCGTAGGGAATGAGGCCGTGGGGCACACCGGCGTTGTAGATCGATTGCCACATGGATTCGCCAAAGCGCCAGGGCACGTTGACCTCGTAGGCCAGTTCTCCGGAAAAGCTGATGCGGAATATGCGGGCGCGGGCATCGTTCCAGTCGAATTCCCTGACGCCCATGAAAGGCAGCGCTTCGCCGGAAATTTCGACGGCGCCGTCGAACGCGTCCGCCAGCACGTTACGCGAGTTCGGTCCCGCAACCGCCACCCCGCACCACTGCTCGGTAGCCGAGCAGAAATGCACCTCCAGATCGGGCCACAGCACCTGCGATGCGTGCTCCAGGTGCGCCAGCACCCTGGCCGCGTTGGCCGTCGTGGTCGTCATGAAATAGTGATCTTCGGCCAGCCGCGAGGTCGTGCCGTCGTCGAATACGTACCCGTCTTCACGCAGCATCAGACCGTAGCGGGCCTTGCCGACCGGCAGCAGCTTCCAGCCGTTGATATAGACCCGGTTGAGGAATTCCCCGGCGTCGCTGCCGAAGATGTCGATCTTGCCCAGCGTGGACACGTCGCACATGCCGACGGTCTTGCGCACCTGATCGGTCTCGCGCCATATCGCCGCCATGATGTCCTCGCCCGGACGCGGGTAGTACTGGGGCCGCAGCCACTGGCCGGCCTCAACGAACGTCGCGCCCAGCCTCTCGTGGCAGGCGTGCATGGCGCTGCGGCGCACCGGTTGATATGTCTTGCCGCGCTCGTGGCCGGCAAAGGCGCCGATCGCGACCGGTGAATACGGCGGCCGTAACCGCGTCGTACCAACCGAACGGATTGCCTGCCCGCGCGCCATGGCCAGCAGCGCCATACCGTTGACGTTCGAAGTCTTGCCCTGGTCCGTGGCCATGCCGAGGGTCGTGTATCGCTTGGTGTGCTCCACGGACACGTAGCCCTCCTGCCGGGCCTGGTGGATATCCTGCGCGGTGACGTCGTTCTGAAAATCAACGAAGGCCTTGCCCGTGCCGGGGGCGCGCCACATGGCCTCGATCGGTGTGCTCGTTTCCGGGTCGGCCGCCGGTGCAGCGCTCGAGTCCGACGCTTCGAAGCCCGCATCCTCCGCCGCGTCCAGGCCGGCAACGTGGCCTTCATTCAGACACCCGGAAAGATCGAAGGTACCGCGGCCGGCCCCCGCGGAGCGCTCCCGGCGAATCGGGGCATCCGGCACGAATCCCTGGATGTCCTCGCGCCATATCGGGGACGCGCCGGTCTGACTGGCCAGGTGCACATTGGGCGAGTAACCGCCGGACACCGCGACGCAGTCGCATTCGACTTTTTCGGCAAACAATCCGCTCGGCCGCTGGAGAGACAGTGCGGCGACGCGATGATGTCCGTGCGCCTTCATCGGCAGCATACCGGTCTCGACCCGGATGCCCTCCGCGCGGGCCGCCTCCGCCACCGGGCCCGGATCGAGTCGAACATCCGCGATGACCGGGACGCGCAAACCGTGCTTCTTAAGCAGCATGGCGGTTTTGTAGGCGTCGTCGTTGTTGGTGCAGATCGCGAAGCGCCGACCCGGTGCGACGGCATATCGATCGACGTAGCGTCGTACCGCGGAAGACAGCATGATGCCCGGTTTGTCGTTGTCGTCGAACACCATCGGACGTTCGTGCGCGCCCGTTGCCAACACCACTTCACCGGCGCGGATCGTCCATAGCCGCTGGCGCGGCTGGTGCGCCGGCGGCACGGCCACGTGATCGTTCGCACGTTCAAGGGCGACCAGCACATTGTGGTCGTAGTAACCCGTCACGGTAGTGCGCCTCATGAGCGTGACATCCGCCATGGCCGACAAGGACTCCACGGCCTGCCGCACCCAGTCCGAAGCCGGAACACCGTTTATCACCTCGCTGTGCAGTAACAGGTTGCCGCCCAAGTGCGGCATTTCCTCGGCGACCAGCACCCGCGCGCCCGTCTCCGCCGCCGCCAGGGCCGCCGCCAGACCGGCGGGGCCGCCGCCAACGACGAGCACGTCGCAATGCGCGTGCCCGTGCTCGTAGAGGTCGGGGTCCGGATCGACGGCCGCCCTGCCCAATCCGGCGGAGCGGCGGATCAGCTTCTCGTAAACCGACTCCCAGAACGACGGGGGCCACATAAAGGTCTTGTAGTAGAACCCCGTAGTGAAAAATCTTCCGAACAGCTGATTGGCGGACGCCAGATCGACTTTGAGCGATGGATACCGGTTCTGGCTCCGCGCCTCCAGTCCCTCGAAGATCTCCACCATGGTGGCGCGGGTGTTCGGCTCCCGGCGCGGACCCGTCCTCAGCTCGACCAGCGCGTTCGGTTCTTCGGACCCGGCGCAAAGCACGCCGCGGGGACGGTGATATTTGAAGCTCCGCCCCAGGAGTGCGATGCCGTTGGCGAGCAGCGCCGAGGCGAGCGAGTCGCCGGCATAGCCGGAATAGGTTTTGCCGTCGAAACTGAACCCGACAGGCCTGCCTCTTTCGATGAGGCCGCCCGTAGCGAGTCGATTGATCTGCGTGCTCATCCGCCCTCCCCGCCCGGGACCTCGAGATCGTCATGAGGTCCTCCGCAGGCGGCGATCTCGTGGGTCAGCGTGTTGCGCACGACTTTGACCCATTGCCGACAGCCGCCAATGTGATGCCACCACTCCGTGTGCCAGCCTTTGGGATTGCCACGGATATACACGTAGCGAAAAAAGTCCTGCTCCGGCGCGTCCGCATCGGGTCGCTTCACCGTGGCATCGCCCTGGTATTGAAACTCGGCTTCGTCCCGCGTGCCGCACCAGGGGCAGTTGATCCTGTGCACGATGACTCCTACTGGATCCAGGGATTCGGCCCGACGCCCTTCTCGTCGAGCATGCGACCCTTTTCGAAGCGGTCGATGGTGAAGTCGGCGTTGAGAGGGTGTGGTTCGTCCCGGGCTATGGTGTGGGCGAAGCACCAGCCGGATGCCGGCGTCGCCTTGAATCCGCCGTAGCACCACCCGCCGTTGAGATAAAGCCCTTCTATGCCGGTCTTGCAGATAAACGGGCTGCCGTCGAAACTCATGTCCATGATGCCGCCCCAGTGGCGCAGCATCCGCAACCGTCCGATAGCGGGCATGACGGCCATGCCGCCCGCCATCACGTGTTCCATCATCGGCAGGTTGCCGCGCTGGGCGTAGGAGTTGTAGCCGTCGAGATCACCGCCGAAAACGAGCCCGCCCTTATCGGATTGCGAAATATAGAAATGCCCGGCGCCGAAGGTGACCACGGTGTCGATGAGGGGCTTGATCCCCTCGCTGACGAAGGCCTGCAACACGTGGCTCTCGATGGGCAGTTCGATGCCGGCCATTTGAGCGAGGCGGGAAGTGTGGCCGGCAACCGCGATGCCGATTTTCTTGGCCGCGAAATATCCCCGGGAAGTTTCCACGCCCACCGCCCTGCCGCCCTCCACGCGGATGTCCATGACCTCGCAATTCTGGATAATGTCCACACCCCGGCTGTCCGCACCTCTGGCGTAGCCCCACGCCACCGCATCATGCCGAACGGTGCCGCCGCGCCGCTGCATCAGTCCGCCCTGGATCGGAAATCGGGCGTTGTCGAAATCCAGTACGGGCACCAGCTCGCGCAGCTGATCCGGATCCAGCAGTTCGGCGTCGATACCGGCCAGCCGCATGGCGTTGCCCCGGCGTGCGAACGCATCGCGCTGGGGATCGGAATGAAACAGATTGATCACGCCGCGCTGGCTGACCATGGCGTTGAAGTTGAAGTCCTGCTCAAGGCCCTCCCACAGCTGCATCGACTTCTCGTAGAAGTGGGTGTTCGGCGGCAGCATGTAGTTCGAACGGATGATGGTGGTGTTGCGTCCGACATTGCCGCTGCCTATCCAGCCCTTCTCCAGCACGGCGATGTTGGTCAGTCCGTGCTCGCGGGCGAGATAGTACGCCGTGGAGAGGCCGTGGCCGCCTCCTCCGATAATAATGATGTCGTATTCCCGTCGGGGTTCGGGATCTCGCCACATGGGTTTCCAGCCCGTGTGGCCTTTGAGGCCCTGCCAAAAAATGGAAAAAGCGGAGTACTGCACTTAGCTTATCTACGAAAACTCTGGTTTGTTCTGATATGGTTGGTCATTGTGAGGAGCGGAGCGACGTCGCACTCCATGCGCGACGGAATTCCAGCGACACTGGATTGCTTCACTTCGTTCGCAATGACTTGGCCTCGCGTTGATCGGCATCTTCCCCGAATTATTGTTAATCCGTTCGAACCGGCAGTCAACGGGTCCTTAATTAGTGGTGGATTATTCAACATATATCAGCCGGTAACAACACGAAGGCTCATACTTTCACGAAGAGCCGTACTTTGGCTGGAGTCCAACGCCTTCAGGTCGCGGGCACGTCGATGCGGTTCGCAATTGGTCCATCGAACGCCTGCTCGGTGAGAAAACCGCCGGACTGATGTGCCCACAGATTGGCATAGTGGCCGCGGTGCCTGAGCAGTTCCTCGTGCGACCCTTGCTCCACGAGCTTTCCGGCGTCCATGACCACCAGTCGGTCCATGGCCGCGATGGTCGACAACCTGTGGGCGATGGCAATGACGGTCTTGTTCTGCATCAGGCTGTAGAGATTCTCCTGAATGGCGGCCTCGACCTCCGAATCAAGGGCGCTGGTGGCCTCGTCCAGAACCAGGATGGGTGCGTTTTTCAAAAGCACGCGCGCTATGGCGATGCGTTGCCGCTGCCCGCCCGACAGCTTCACGCCGCGCTCGCCGACATGCGCCTCATAGCCGGTTCTCTCCATGGCATCCTCCAGGCCGACGATGAATTCGTGGGCATGGGCCTTTTTCGCGGCGGCGATCACTTCTTCCATCGTCGCGTCACTGCGGCCATAGCGAATGTTGTCGATGACCGAGCGATGCATCAGGGAGGTGTCCTGGGTAACCATGCCGATCTCGGAACGGAGGCTGTCCTGCTGCACCCTTGAGATATCCTGATCGTCGATGAGAATTCTGCCTGCCTCCAGGTCGTAGAAACGAAGTAGCAGGCTGACCAGCGTGGACTTGCCCGAACCGGATCGCCCCACCAACCCGATCTTCTCCCCGGCTTGAATCGTGAACGAGAAATCGTCGATCACGCCGGAGGCGATATCCGTCCTGACCTTGCCGTAGTTGAAATGGATTGCATCGTAGCGGATAGTCCCCTCGCGCACGTGCAGCACCGGGGCATTCGGAACGTCCACGATCTTTCTGTCGCGGGCTAGGGTTTGGATGCCGTCCTGCACCACTCCGATATTCTCGAACAGCGCGTAGATCTCCCACAGTATCCACTGAGACATCCCCTGCAGCCTCAACACCAGCCCCACGGCAAACGCGATGGCCCCGGTCGTGATCGTGCCGAGGTGCCACAGCCAGATCGACATCGCGGCCACCGAAAAGAGCAGGGCGGCGTTGAGCCAGTTCAATGCGGCGGTCAACAGCGTGGACAAACGCATCTGCAGATAGACGTTGTCGAGAAAAGCACCCATGCTCGCGCGGGCGTATTCGTCCTCGTGAGCGGCGTGGGCGAACATCTTTACCGTACCGATATTGGTGTAGCTGTCGACCACGCGGCCGGTTACGGCCGAGCGCGCCTCCGCCTGCGCCATCGAGACGGCGCGCAGGCGAGGTATGAAGTACCGCAGGGCAATCAAATAGCCTGCCAGCCAGAGGATCATCGGCGCGGAAAGCCTGAGGTCACTCGATGCAAATAACACCAGCGCGGCCGTGAAGTACACGCCGATATAAACCAGCACCTCGGTCAGTTTCATGACGACTTCCCGCACCGCCAGCGCCGTCTGCATCATCTTGGTGGCCACCCGGCCGGCAAAATCGTCCTGAAAGAACTCCACGCTTTGCCTCAGCAGGTAACGGTGCGCCTGCCACCGCGTGCGCATGGCAAAGTTGCCCAGCAGTCCCTGGTGAACGACGGATTCGTAGCCGAATTTCAATATCGGAAGTACGATCAGTACCAGCACACTCATGCCGATGAGATAATATTTGTGCTCCGACCAGAAGGACGCCCGATCGGACGCTACCAGCCAGTCCACCAGGTTGCCGACGAATGCAAACAGGCCGACCTCAACGATGGCAACGATCGTTGCGAATACCGACACCATGAGCAGCAGGGGCCAGAACGGCCAAGAGTAGTGAACCAGGAAGCCCAGGAGCGTATCCGGCGGCTTTTCCGGCGGTTCGACCGGAAATGGATCGCTTAGGTTTTCCAGCCAATTGAAAATCTTATCGATCAATCGAACGGTCTCAATTCGCTCTCCGCAACGGCAATATGCAGCCGCGTCAATTCGAGGTTAGCCGGGATTATCCGTGAAATCGATCGCCCGGTCACCCGCGGCCCGGCGACGTCCGGCACTCACGGCAACAGTCTTGTATCGGCCGGTAGGCGCCCTGGTCGCCCACCGTTTCGAACATCGACTATCTGTGAAGCGCGCCCCCGGTTCGGCTCGCGTTTTTCCTCGCAGACCGAGTTCTTCGACTGACGCGTTGAGCAGGCCGCGCTTCATGCCCGGACGCGAACCCTCGACCGCTGCTACTCCTCTTTCCACGGCACCGCGGCACGCTTTTCCCTCAATTTCCGGATCTAGGACCCGCGCTCCCGCTACGTTTGAGTCGCGGCTCCGAGGTGTCGGGTTCCAGGCCCTCCACGACACTTCGTTTGATCTTTTGCCCGGTAAGGCGCTCGACCCTGCCGAGTTTATCCCAGTCACCCGGCCCCACCAGAGAGATCGCATTGCCCTTGCCGCCTGCGCGGCCGGTTCGCCCGATGCGATGCATATAGTCCTCGGCCGCCATGGGGATATCGAAGTTGATCACATGACTGATGCCTTTGATATCAAGGCCGCGCGCGGCAACCTCGGTTGCCACCGGCAATCGAAGCTTGCCCTGGCGCATGTTTTCTACGGTCCGTTTACGCTTGCTCTGGCTCATATCACCGTGCAGTGCGGCACTCGTGTGCTTCTGCGCCCTCAGGTTCTTTGCCAGCTTTTCGGCGGCGCGTTTTGTGGCGGTGAAGATGAGTGCCTGGGTTACGTCCACGTTGCCCAGGTGGTGATGCAGCAGTTGATGCTGGTGCGACACACTGTCCGCATGATGGATGTGCCGTTGAATGGACTTATTCGGCGAATTCATTGAAAGGTAACTAAAACGAACTTCGGCGGGATGCGCTGTGGCATCACCGGATCTGGCTCACTCGGATCGTAGAACCGGCTTTTCCCCGGTATCCACGTGACGCTGCTAACCAGATAACGGATGATGAAAAAACACGTGAAAGGTCAGAACGTATAGCTCCCACTCGGGAGGTGGCGCGACCATACAGGGTCCACATCGACAAAGCCACCGCAATTATGGGGATACCATACTTAACTCGCGTAAACTTTCGTTCCCGGTTTCTGTTTTTTTAGATTGCGGATGCACCCAACCCCGCGCGAACAGGGTTTGACTCCACGCAGCGCACCGACGTCAATAAGTACATTTCGTCGATGGGAATGGAAGCGAATCGCCCTTGCCACAAATAGCCGCGCCAATCTTCTCGTAAATTTATTGCACACGTGTAGCGACGGTGCGCCCCACCGATTGCTTTGCTCAAACCTTTCGCATCGCCGGGACACGCAATCAGGTGAATATGATTGGGCACCAGACAGGAGGCCCATATCGCTACCCCGGACCGGCTACACCAATGACGCATGAGTTCAGCATATCAAATGTAGTCCCCGCAATACAGTATCGTATAGACTACGCCCATTCCCCAAGCGAGGTTACAATGGGTAGGGTTCTTACTTGAGAACCGGTACCGAAGAAACCAAACAAATACGCGTCAATTATTCCGCCATGCAGGAACAAATAAAATATACACTGGAAGAAAATGAGATCCCCCGCTTCTGGTACAACATAGCCGCGGATTTGCCGGTTCCGCCACCGCCGGTGCTGCACCCGGGGACCGGGGATCCGATCGGGCCTGACGACCTGGCGCCGCTGTTTACGATGTCGGTGATCGAGCAGGAGGTCAGCACCGAGCGAAACATAGAAATTCCCCAACCGGTTCGCGACGCGCTCAAACAGTGGCGGCCGACGCCGCTGTACCGTGCGCGCAGGCTCGAAAGGGAGCTGAATACTCCGGCTAAGATATTCTACAAGTACGAGGGGGTCAGCCCGGCCGGCAGCCACAAACCCAACACCGCCGTTGCGCAAGCGTTCTACTGCAAGGAAGAAGGTGTCAAACGCATGGTTACCGAAACCGGCGCGGGGCAATGGGGCTCGTCACTGGCTCTGGCGGGATGCATGTTCGGTCTCGACATCGAGGTCTTCATGGTGCGCGTCAGCTTCGACCAGAAACCTTACCGACGTGCGTTCATGGAGACGTTCGGTGCACAGTGCATAGCCAGCCCGAGCGAGTTGACCGCCGCGGGACGGGCAATACTGGCGGAGCACCCGGACAGCACGGGCAGCCTCGGCATCGCTATAAGCGAGGCGGTGGAGTGCGCCGCCCAGGCCGACGACACCAAATACGCGCTGGGCAGCGTGCTCAATCACGTCCTCATGCATCAGACCGTTATCGGACAGGAGGCCTGGCTGCAGCTCGAAAAAGCGGACACCTACCCGGACATCGTCATCGGCTGTACCGGTGGCGGCAGCAATTTCGCGGGTATCGCGTTCCCGTTCATCGGTGAGAAACTGCGCAACGGCCGCGAGGTGGAGATCATCGCGGTCGAGCCGGCAAACTGCCCCACCCTTACCCGCGGCAAGTACGCCTATGACTTCGGCGATACCGCGCAACTTACCCCACTGGTCAAAATGCATACCCTTGGCGCGTCGTTCGTCCCGCCGGGGTTCCATGCGGGCGGTCTGCGCTATCACGGCATGGCCCCGATGGTGAGCCACCTGACCCGGCTTGGGGAAATTGAACCCCGTGCCTACCAGCAGGTGGAATGCTTCGAAGCCGGCCTGCAGTTCGCCAGAGCCGAGGGCATCATTCCCGCCCCGGAAGCCAACCACGCGATAAAAGCGACTCTGGACGAGGCCATTCGTTGCCGGGAGGAAGGCAGAAGCAGGACCATTCTGTTCAACCTATGCGGGCACGGTCATTTCGACATGCAGGCTTACATGGATTATGCGGCCGGACAGCTCGATGATCAGCCCTACGACGAATCGGAGTTGGCCATGGCGCTGGCCGGGCTGCCCGCGGTGGCGCCCTGAAGAACCTTAGGGATAGAAACAACCGATTCGTGTCGTCGTCCCTAGTCCGCATTGCTCGACGATTCCCTCCGATCGATGCCTGACAAGCTCGCGATCGTGAACGCGGCGGCTTCGTTCGCATTCCGGGAGCTGAATGATCTGATCGTCAAAGCGTTCTAGTCAGGCAAGAATGAACAATAAGCCAATGAAAATCGCGGTCTTCGAACTTGGTGAAATACCCGAGGAGCTCAACGAAAAATATCCCTACTACCCCAAAATGATTGCACAGTGGCTATCGCCTTTCATGCCGGAGGCCGTATTTACCGGCGTGTCGCCCGTCACGGGCGAGGTGTTGCCCCCCGTCCAGGCATTCGACGGCTACATCTACTCGGGATCGCGGCATGGTGTATACGATGAGCTGCACTGGATCGAGCCCCTCGAGGATTTCATTCGTCGCGCCACCGCTGCCGGCAAACCCCAGTTCGGCATCTGTTTCGGCCATCAGATCGCCGCCGAGGCGTTGGGAGGGAAAGCGTTGAAATCTGATCAGGGATGGGGGATAGGAGTACACACCTACCACATGCGACTCGGAACCAACGACGCCGGAAGACAGGTCCCCGTCATGGTCATGCACCAGGACCAGGTGATTGCCGTGCCGGACACCGCGAAAATCATCGGTGGCAACGAGTTTTGCCCGATTGGTGCCGTGCGTTACGACGACATCGTGCTGACCGTTCAGTTTCACCCCGAGTTCAGCGAGGAGTACATGATCGATTTGCTCGATCTGCGTGGCGGCGTCCTATTTCCCGTGGATCGCACCGAGGCTGCACGCAGATCCCTGGCGCAGCAGGCCGACAGCAAACTGATTGCGGACTGGGCTGCAGAATTTTTTCGCGTGCACCGGCAATAAAAAACCCCGGTTCCCGCGAACGGGTAAGTCTTATTGATTAGCGCGCTTCATCAACTCGTTAATCTGCATTTTCTCATCCGGGTTTGCGACTTCGACGATCTCTCTGAGTATACGAAGCGCCTCATCCCTGTCGCCCATATTCATATATGCCTCGGCAAGTTCGGTCTTGATCAACACTTCGTTCAAATCGCCGCCCTCTTCCTCCGTGTCGCTGGATTCCAGAGTGAAAGTTTGCTTCGATTCATCGGCTGCAGCCGGAGCGGCGGAATCGGACTCGGGGTCGAGCGGCTTTTCCAGATCCGACTCCAGATCGAAATCCAACTCCGAGGATTCCGAGGTAGCGAAGTTCATCATGTCCGAATCGTCCGAGCTTGCGCCCGGAGGTATGGTTTCGGAACGCGAACCGCTGCCGGACTCATCGGCCCGCCCGAGCGTACCCAAAACTTCTTCACCGACACGCGCATTCTCATCCGGCTCGGGAAACGGTCGCAGCGCTGGATCGACGGGAACGGACGCTTTTGCGAGTACGTCTCGAGGTAATTCGGAAGCCGATATTTTTTCTTGCGAATTCTGCTTTTCAATACTTTCGTCGAGCGGCAGTTCCCGGTCCGCGGATTCGCTTGGTGTGGATTCGCTTGGTGTGGATTCGCTTGGTGTGGATTCGCTTTCCTGCGAGTCGTTTTGCTCATCCAGTTCAGGCGTTTGCGAGGGGGTTTTCTCCTGCATTTTGAGCTTCAACTCGACAACCTTGCTCCATGTCGCCTGGTCCATGTCTTCCTCTCTTAGATCCATCTCCGCTACGAGATCGTCGAAGGAGTCGACATCGCCCTGGTGTTGATAGACCTCCAGAAGCTTCAGCTTCAGCTCCTCGCGATCCGGATTCCGGCTAGACGCTTCCTTTAGCACCTCTAACGCCTGCGCGGCTCGTCCATACGCCAGATACACCTCGGCTTCGGCCAACGGGTCGACCTCGGCCGCTTCCATCCTTCCCATTCCGGCGATGCTCAGATCGCTCAGGTAACGGGGCTTTTTCGATTTGAACTCCGATAACTGGCTGGCTGCTTCATCCATGTTTCCGCTAGCCATCAAAATGCTCTGTTCCATTCTCATCAAGGCCCTATGCCGACGAATGAGCAGCCAGAGCAACAGCAAGATCAGCAGAATCCCGGCGGCGAGCGCGATACGGGACTCGTCGTCTTCAGGCAGCTTGTCGAACCACTTTTCCCAAACGGATTTACCGTCACTGTCTGAACCTGCCGCTGCGCGCGATTTCGTCTGGGCGCTCGAGCTGCCGTTCCCGGATGCAGTCAACGATGCAAGCGTACTCGATTCGACCCTGCCTTCGAGCATGCCCGCCAGGGACGCGATCCGCTTCTCGAGTTCCGTGTTTTGCGCGTCGCGAAGCTTCTGGGCGGCCAGAAGCTGTCCCATTTCCGCGCGCATGGCCTCCATCTGTTCACGCATGGCGGTAATCTGCTGGTTCGCTCCCGCTCTGATCGAGTCGATTTCAACTTTGACATTGGGCGAAGCAGTTGCCGCAACCGCGGGTGATTGCGAAACATCTACCTGATCGCTCAGGTCGCTGAAGTCCTTCTGCCCCGGCACTGCCTCGGCGGAGTCGCTTTTTGCCAGAGCCGCAACCTGCGCACGCAATTCGCGGATTTCCTGCTCAGCTTCCGCCAACGCGGCGGAAGCGCTGGAAGCCTCTTTCGTCATCGTTTCCTGCCGCCTGAGGGCGGCGAGCTGTCCGCGCAACGCCAGTATTTCCTGGTCAGCCCCAGCCTGTTTGAGGAAGCCAATCTGTTCCCTGAGCGTGGTTATTTCCTTTTCAGCCTCCGCTTTTATCGATTCTATGTCACCTTCTTTAGTGGAAAGGGCTTTCGATACCCGCTGCTCGTTTTCGAGCTTCACGACCTGCTGTCGCAAAGCGGCGATCTCCCTGTCAATTGCCGCCCTCATGGCTGCGACCTCCATATCCACTTCGCCCGCTACCTCGGATGCATCGCCCGCCGCGTCGGATGCCGGAGGTGTGATCTTGAATACGTATTTATCCGGGTCGGTTGGTTGCGCTTTGGCTTGCATATCCGCGGCGTCCTGGTCCGCGGCCCCTGCCGCGCCTTGTTCCATCGAAGGCTCGACTTCCACCACCTCCGGTGTCGCGGTCTCGGCCGGGGCTTCTGCTTGCGCCTGAACCAGTCCAGACCGCGGCGGCGCCGCGTCAGGCCGCGCAGCGATCACGGTGCTCGGCCCCGCCCCTTGCCACCGTTCGATCTGGGCCTTGTAAGACCTGCCGGCCTCCGCCTTCGAGATCAGCAGGATCGATTGGTAGTCCTCCAGCGTTAGCGTTTCGCCGCTTTTCAGTTGGTTGATGTTATTGTCTATGAAAGCATCCGGGTTTTGTCTCAACAGAGCGATCATCACCTGGAATATGTTGGCATCGAGGCCGGCGGTGTCGACTAGCGATGCGATACCCCAAAGATTGTCGCCGGGAGCCACTGGACCGTACTGAAAACTGCCAGCCGGCATCCCAGACACCTCCGCTTGCGGGATCGAAGCCGGCTCGACGGCCTGGCCCGTATCCGGTTCTTCGAGAACAACGGGCGTGCTTATCGAGCCCGGCTGCTGCTGCGCATACAACGGCGGGTCCAGCAGCGCAGTGTACTCACTCAGCAGCATGCCGAATTCCCAACGGGTTCGAATGATGATATGAAGGAACGGTTCGCTTATGGGCTGAACCGACGTGACCCTGATCACGGGTGGCGTGGATTCGATCACTTCGAATTCGAGTTGTGTCAGGAACTGGTGACGGATCACACCGGCGTTATTGAACACATCCTCCGCTCCGAGCGTCACTTCGAGTGTCGAAAGCTCAATGGCTGAAGCCGTCGATAACTCGATTTCCGCTACAAGGGGCTCACCGAGGCCCGATTGCACGCGCATTTCGCCCAAACCCAGGCCGAACGCAGGGCCCGTAGACGCCAAGGCCAAAAGGCCCACGAGGCGCGAGCCGCACTTGACCAAGCCAAAACAACCCCACGCCCGGGTTGTCATATCGTATTCACCCCACAAGGTTCAACGGGTACCTGGAATAGAATTTCTTGATTTTTGAGTGGTCCTTCCAGATTCTCACTATCTCAGGTGTACCCCAAGTTGCCGGTATATACAAGAATAATAGCACACTTAGATGTATAATCTGCCTTTTGTTTGAAGGAGTTAGGCGCGATTCCTACTGCACAATCTTGATAAGTTGCCCCGCCCGCGGTTGACCGTCAGGATACATGCCATTCATCAGGCGAAGCTGTGCTTCTGCGTATACCCCAAGGTCGCTTCGCCTGGCCAGCGATGCAAATGTGTCTCCGGCCCGGACCCGAATCACCTTGATCCGCTTTTCCACTGCGAGCGCGCGTTCCGAAGAATCGAGGCGGCGGATGCTCCTCACCGTATCGAAGAACGCATCTTCCGGGATACTCCCCCTCGCTGCACCTTGTACCACGAACACGTTGGCGTCGTGGAGGCGGGCAGCCACCCTGATGGTGCCGGTGCCGAAGGGACTCTTGCCCTGTATCAGGCCCGCATAACTGTCCGCATCGAGCACCTTACCCTGTCTCAGGTTGTCGAAATTTCGCCGCAGATACGCCCCGGCTGACTCGCGCCCGGCCCGGCTGTCGAGTATTACCAGGAATACGGCGCTATCATCCGGTTTGACCGCAAGGAGTTGATCCTGAGTGTTCTGTATTCGCCAACCGGACGGAAACTCGATGCGGAAGTCCAGGGGGAGGTGATAGAAGCGATTCCCCCGAACGATGCCCTGCTCTTCGCTGTCACCGAAGGTAACGCCTTCGAGCATGGTGATGAACGTATCGGGATCCGTTCGTTTGGCCTGCGGGTTACTGTATTTTTCTGCCGCCTTGACGACTTCCTGGAGCCGCTGGTCATTTCGGGGGTGGCTGGCAAACACACCGTGATAGATACGGGGCGGGCGCCCCTCCTCCTTTGCCCGCTGGATCTCGAATTCTTCCTGGTCTTTGAGTATGCCCACGACCTCCAGCATCATATCGGGATCATATCCGGTGCGGGCCAGGTACTCGGCGCCGAGACGGTCCGCCTCCAGCTCGTGGCCGCGACCATACCCGCTTACCAGCGCGCCGCCCAGCTGGCCGGACAACTGCCCGACCCCCTGGCTGCCGGTGGCGACAGTGGCAACCGCACCGAGCAGCCCGGCGGTTGTGGAAGCGGCGTGCTGCCGAACGCTGTGCCGGGCCGTTACATGCCCGATCTCATGGCCGAGCACTCCGGCCAGCTCTTCCTCACTGTTCATGTAGGCAACGATGCCACGCGTGATATAGATATATCCGCCGGGGAGCGCAAACGCGTTGACCTCGGGGCTGTCCAGCACGGTGAAATGAAAATTTAGATCACCGCGATGGCTGTTTGCGGCAAGCTCCCCACCCAGCTTGTTCACCAGCGCGGTCAGCTCCGGGTCGCGGTACTCTTTGTACTGCTTCATGACCTGCCCGTGATACTGCTTTCCCAGATCGATCTCCTGATCCTCACTCATGAGGACGAAATTCTGCTTTCCGGTCACCGGGTTGGTTGCGCAGCCCCCAACCACCAGGGCAGTGAATACACTCAGCAGTACGATTCGGCCTATTCTTCTCAAACTCATTCGTTTTTCATCCATTCGCCGCCGCGGGACGTATGTGCCGCCCGGCGGCAAACATCACGGTCAGCATCGTCATCAGGGCCGCCACACCGACCACCCAGAACAGTGACCGGGGCGAGTAGTGATCGAGCAAATACCCGAACAACGGAGGCCCCAGAATGCCGCCGATGTTATACCCGGTGGAGACAAATGCAAACACCTTGCCGGTTTCTTTGGGCGGCGTAATGGAACGTATCAGCATGTCACGCGACGGCGCCACCATTCCGGAAAACAAACCGGCAATTCCGAACAGCATCCCTATGACTGTCGGCGGCAGCGGCAATGCGGCAACGGCGAACATGACAAAA
The DNA here is from genome assembly GCA_024639325.1 of Gammaproteobacteria bacterium. Taxonomy (GTDB): domain Bacteria; phylum Pseudomonadota; class Gammaproteobacteria; order Arenicellales; family JAANXG01; genus JAHEKE01. The sequence goes on along the minus strand of JAHEIO010000009.1, from coordinate 47,857 downwards.
CAAACCACGCTGAAGCATACGGCCGCCATGCGGCCGTGCTGCGATGTACTGTCCGCGACCCAGCCTCCCACCAACACACCCACGGGCATGGCGAACAGGTAGCAGGACAACAGGGCACCCGCACTGGCCAGGGAAATCGCGTGGAGTTCGGTCATTGCGCTGACGCCAAAACCGGTGATGCCGCGGCCGGTGATGGATATGCCTATGAAAAAAAGCAGCCCCATGACGATGGGCAGGGATATCAGCAAGCGCAGACCTCCACCGTTCGCGCCGGCCTGAGGACATTCATCGGGATTCGGCGCGGCGTCCAGCAAAGGGGAATTGAACGCCAGGAATACGGCGGCGATACCACCTCCGATGCCGCACACGATCAGAGCCGTGTGCCAGTCCACCCAAACCATGAGGGCAAGGATCGTAACTGGAGCGACGGCTTCACCAAGGTACCCGGCGAACGTATGTATTGAAAATGCGCGGCCCATGCGCGATTTATTCACCGCCCGGTTCAGTATCGAATAGTCGGCGGGGTGGTACACGGAATTGGCTACCCCGGCGACCACCAGCATCACGATGAACGCGTTGAACGTATTGAACAAACCGATGCCGGCGATGGCGAAAGATTCGAGCAGCAGTCCGGCGATCAACAGCCTTCGTGCACCATGGCGGTCTACGATATATCCGGCAGGGACCTGGGTACAGGCCGTCGCGATACTGTAGGCGGTCAGTGCAAAACCGAGTTCGGTAAAACCGACGCCATAATAGTCGCGCAAAATGGGGAACAGCGGCGGCAGCAGCAGCAGGTAGAAATGGCTGAAAAAATGTCCCGTGCTGACAAGGCCGATGATTTTTGCTTCCGCGCGTGGCATGCCGGCATGGTTTTAACGGATCTTTTCAGCTTTTGCCATCAATTACGGATGAAAGACCGGATATCCTCGGACTGAACCACGTGACAGTAGATCATATTTATGATTTCCAGTTCGTGGTCGTGCAGTTCCATTGTCGCCGCGGCGCAGCAGTCGTCGACCACCAGTACGTTGAAGCTTTCGTCAGCGAGACTGCGCACTGTGCTGCTGACGCATTGATCCGTAAAAATACCCGCCAAGACGACGTTTCGAATGCCCATGTTGTTCAGGATCAACCGCAGGTTCGAACCTGTCAAAGCGCTGTCCGTGGTCTTCAGCATGACTATCTCGTCGCCTTTGGGCTGTAGTTGGGGCACAAGCTGGCTGTCCTCGCGGTCCTTCGGCAGCAACAGGTAATTGAAGCCGGGTTTCTTCTGGCTCAGAGACCGATCCCGGCCGTCTTCCGTAAGGCAAGCAATGCGCGCGAAGATGACCTCGATGTTCCTTGCTCTGCACAATTCGATCAACGCAGCCGTATTGGGAATAACCGTTTCGTGCATCCTGGAAAAAAACGGGCCCCATCGTGCTGCCTCGGCGGCATCGCCGGGCACCTCCATGTAGGTATTCTGAATATCGATCACCAGCAGCGCGGTCTCGCGCGGCGCCAGAACCGGGTCTTCCGGCTCGTCGGCGTTCGCGTAATAAAATGACCTGTAAGCGTTTTTCCAGTTGCTCATTTCTTGCGCCCCTTGACCGCTTTCAGCGTCCGCGTAATGGCATCCCGCGCCCTGGTCAGGTCACCGGTATCGCCGGACATGAAGATGCGACCCGACACCCCCATCATCTGAACGTCGTTGAGGATCGCTGCAGGCGCGGCGCGTTCCGCTTCGTTGGCGGCGACACAGGCGAACAGCGCGGGGCTCATTTCGTAAAGAAGCAGCGACGAGCCCGGGACCAGCATGGAGGCAGAGCGGGAGCGGTTCAAAATGATTGCGTGCTGGTCCGATAAATTCTCGATGATGTCTTCGAACAGGATGGCGGGCGCGAGCTGGTCTCCTGCAATTGCGCCTATACCCTTGAGGATCGCCTTGCCCGCCGCATCCAGCTCATCCCGATCCGAAGAATGCAGTTCCAGCAATCCGTACTGTCTTTCAGTGAACAGAATGCCCGGTTCCATATCGGGCGCCGCCTTCAGGGCGAGGTCTGATATTCGGTGTATGGCGAGCGCCGGAGACACCTCGATGATAAGACTGTGCTGTCCTTCGAAAGGCGGATATCCCCTGGCCCGCATCGGCGTGCTCAGATAAGCGGAGAACTGGGATTGCAGATCGTGGATTGGCAGATAGACCCTCAACTCGGTCATGTCAGCACTCGCCTCTCCCGACCCAACCCGGCGTCACTTGCCGGCCGCCAGACTGAAATGCTGGTTCAGGTCCTGGTGGGGCCTGGGAATAACGTGTACTGCGACCACTTCGCCAACCTGATTAGCCGCCTCGGAGCCGGCTTCCGTCGCCGCCTTGACGGCACCGACGTCGCCCTTGATCACTACGGATACCAGTCCGCCTCCGACTTCATTGCGTGATACGATTTCGACATTGGCTGCTTTGACCATCGCGTCGGCGCTGGCCAGCGCCGGAACGTAGCCGCGGGTCTCGATCATTCCGATAGCCTGATTCGACATGTTGTGTTCTCCTAAAGTTGTGGCCTGTTGGCCGTTGACAATATAGCTGCGCCTGGGTCAGCCCTGTTCATCGATAGACCCGATGATCAGCGCATCTATCGGTGCTTTGGACTTGGTAAAGTAGCCCGCGGCAACCGAGCCCTGAGTCACGAGAACGGCTTCACCTTCGGCGCATCCGAGCGGATCCAGCGCGATCAGACTGCCGCCGGTATCGAGAGTCACTTCAAGAAGCGCTCCGTTGGGCAGGGTTTCGATGTGTTTGCTGGACCAGATTCGGCCCGTTATGCGTCCACGAATCATGATGTCACCTTTTCTATTTTAATCCCCGCGCGCCGCATGGCATCGCTGGCCAGCGGCGTGAGCCGCACGCTGCCGCCCACCCTTACCACTGAGATATTTTCAGGAAGATTGCGAACCTGTTTTTCAGTGATGAGGCCCGCGTCGAACGTCATCGTACCGCCAACCGGCGTTCGACTGGATGCCACCGGCGGTTGCACCGACCGCTGCGGGGCACTGGCTGTGCGCAACCTGAATACGTGGCGCCCCGATTCGATTGCCGAGAGTGCGCCGCCGTCGCGGGCGAGCTGCAGCAAGCGTCGAACGAATTGTGCCAGGTCTACGTCGGAATTGATCTCGACCTCCTCGACGTGAATCCCCGGCGCGGACTGCGGAGTCGGCCCGACTCCATGTGCAGCAAGCTCCTCGAGCAGAATGCTTCGGATCGCCTGGCGCAGTTCGTCGACCATTTCCTAGGCCACCCCGCCTTCGTGAAGTACAGCCTCGGCTACGCTGCGCGCATTTCGGATCTCGGCCTCGTCGCCGGAGAGATAGAGCCGCCCGTTGGCGCCGATCATTCGGTAGTCGATGACTTTGATGTTGGCTTCTTTCTCCGCTTCGTTGCAGGCCAAAATGGCGTAAGACGCGGGACGACACTCCAGCAGGTACAGCGACTCGTTGCCAAGCACCATGGAACCAAGCTTGTTGCGATTGATCAGAAAGGCATGCTGGTGGTCGACGCGAGTAACGACCTTGGAACCGAGAATCTGTGGTGGCGTGGCATCCTCGACGCTCGCGCCCAGCGCATCCAGCAGGGCCTGCGCGCCGGCCTTGACCTCGGCGGTGGATCGGGAGTGAAACTCCAAGTACCCATACTGGCGCTCGACTACGAGCAGTCCGACTTTGATGTTGGCGCCCTTGAGTGCAACATCGGTCAGCGCCTCGATATCCAGTCCGGGCGATACCTCGATAATTTGTGCGGCCATGTTTCGACGCGGCAATGAACCCCGCATCCAGGTCGCGATATAGGCCAGCGTCTGCGGCTGCAACTGATCTATAAAAATGAACGAACGCAGTTCCGCCATGCTGTCCGCCTACTTCCTAAGCACCGCGCGAAGTTCTTCGGCAATCATGCGCCGCAACTCCTCACGCGTTACGCCGGAAAAAACACCGGCATCGGCTTCCGCGCGTCTCGCCCGGTATCCGTTGGATCCCGGCACACCGTCGGAGGGCGCCTCGGGCAGCGGGCCGCTGAAACCCGGTTTCAACCCGCGGTAGTTGCCGAAATATTCAGACGCATCCGAGTTATAGGCCAGGCGAGTCCAGTGCACGAGGTGTCCTGGCCCTATATTCTCTCCAATTGAACTGCGGCCGTAAAATCCGGTGCCCACGGTGAAAGTAGGTGCCAGCGCGGTCTGAAAACCGGCGGCGCCCTGGGTACAGGGGGTATTCACGACGACCCGATAAGCCTCCACCGCGGACGCAAATGCCATCGCCACCTGCTCGTCCATGGCGTGCACGGCGGCGGAGTGGCCGGCGCCGGCAAGGCGCAGCACCGCGCGAGCCTGCGTGATCGCCTGGTTGCGGCGCTTGACCACATGATAGGCAAGCACCGGACACAGTTTCTCCCTCGAAAGCGGCTCCTCAACGCCAATCTGCGCAATAGGCGCCAGCAGAACCAGCGTGCCGTCGGGTACACGGATACCGCATTCCTGTGCAATCCACGCGGCATCCCGACCAATGCATTCGATATTGAATCCACGATCGTGAAACAAATACCGTCGCAAGCGGTCGACGTCGTCGGCGTCGCAAATGTAAGCCTTTGCCTGCTTGAACGAACGGCGCAAGCGCGCATCGACGTCTTCCAGGGTAATCAGGACGCTCTCGTTCGTACACAACGCCGAGTTGTCGAAAGATTTCGACTCCACGATACGCTTTGCCGCCTTGTCGATGTCCGCGGTTGAATCAACGAACACCGGTGCGTTGCCGGGTCCGACGCCAATTGCCGGATTCGACGACGAGTAGGCGGAACGCACCATCGCCGTGCCGCCGGTGGCGAGGATCACCGAGGTCTTGGGCGACACCATGAGTTCTTCGACTAGAGGAATGCCGGGATTCTCTATGATCTGGATGGCGCCGTCGGGGGCGCCCGCATCCATCGCGGCCTCGCCGAGTGCGCGGGCCGCATCGACGCTGCATTCGCGCGCCGCCGGATGCGGGCTGATAACGATCGCGTTGCGCGTCATCAGCGAGATCAGAACCTTGTAGTTGAGCGTGGCTATGGGGTTGGTCGAAGGAGTAAGCGCCAGGATTACGCCGGCGGGCCGGGGGATCTCGACGATCTTTCGCGCCTCGTCGATGCGCGGATTGACGTAGTCGTCGTTTCGATAAAAATCCACCAAAGGCCGGGACGTCAACTGGTTCTTAAGTTTCTTGTGTGCAGCAACGCCGAATCCCGTTTCCCGCACCGCCCAGTCGGCGAATCTTTCGGCGCTATCGTGTGCCGCCGCGGCAACGGCATCGGCTATCGCCATGGTCGACTCACGATCATAACGCTGGAAAACTTCCGCCGCCCAGCGCGCCCTTTCCAGCACCATGTCGGCGCGTCCCGCCAGCGCGGCGTGGCTGCCCGATATATCGACCAGGGTCCTCGCTTGGGGTTCCATCAGGCGCTCTTCCTGTGGCGGCCCATGACTTCATCCCGGGCGAGACCGATGCCGATCTCGACCCGCCGCAATACTTCTTCACAGTCGGCCTGGGTCATGAGCAGGCCTGGCTTGAACTGCAGCACGCGTGGATCGAGGGTCGAAAAAATAGCCCACACGCCGTTGTCGTATAGGTTTTTCATCACCGGTTTTGCTCCCTGCTCGTGATTGAACTCGAGGCCCATCACGACGCCGTGCTGACGGATCCCAATGAAGAAGTCGGGGTACTCGGTCATGATCCGGTCCAGCCCCGCGCGCATGTAGTCGGAAACGTATCGAACCATGGTCCTCACTTCCGGGCGCTGCACGATCTCGAGGACTTTCATCGCCACGATGCAACCGAGTTCGGCGCCGCCGCCGGTGGAGATGTGGCCGAATCCATCTTCAGTCAGCCAGCCGCCGCAATGCTCACCGATACAGGTGCAGGCGATCGGATACATGCCGCCGCCGATGCCCTTGCCCGTCACCATGATGTCCGGCTCGATGCCGTATTTCGTGCATGCCCAGAGCTCACCGCATCGCATCAGGCCCGTCTGAACCTCGTCGGCAATGTACAGGGCATCGTACTTTTCGCAGAGCTTCTTGACATTGGGCAGATAACCCTCCTGCGGCATCGGAAAACCGTAGGTTGCCGGGATGGTTTCCATGATTACGGCTGCGACGTCCCGCCCGCGCAGGGCATCTTCCATGGCATTGAGGTCGTTGAACGGGACCTGCACGAACTCACCCAGCGTATCCTCTGACAGAAACAGTTTGGAAAACCGGTCGTCACCGGTTTTCAGCGCCAGACCCGTGTGCCCGTGGTAGGCCTTGACGATGGACACGATCTTGCGTCTTTGCTTGGCGTGGCGGGCGGTTTTGATGGCAATATCGATGGCTTCACCACCACCCGAACCGTACGCGGTGTACACCATATTCGGTGCCGGTGCGCAGGCTGCAAGCGCTTCGGCCAGCGCGGTGCGGGCAAGTGCGGGGAAATGGTGATTACCCATATCGAAACGGGCACTGCCGGCCTTCAGCGCCTCCACCAGTTCAGGATTCCGATGGCCCAAATTGTACGTGCCTCCATTCAAATGCAGATCGATAAGGCGCCGTCCATCCATATCGAACAGGTAATATCCCTCCCGCCGGTCGATCACGAGGTCGACGCCCATGTCCTGCCAATCCTGCGTCTTCCCGGGATTCCAGAATGCCCTCGATCTATCCAGGAATTCGAGTTTTGCTTCGCTCATGGTGTTGCCTCCCGGTTCGTTACCCAGTGCGCGGCGGCATCGATGCGGCCTGACGACGTTAAAGGCACTTTGCCGCAGGTGCCGCGGCATGGTCACGGCTTGCCGAAGGATGAAGTGATGTGACCGCGAAAAGTGCCCAGACGGCGCCGCCTCGATGCATTCCGAGATCTAGCGTGGCACAGGCGCGGCTTTGAAACTTGACACTAACTGCGGCGAATTGACATTGGTAGTCGAAGCGCTCGGCGGCGATCGCTCATTCCTGATGGGCAAGATAAATTTCCGCCAACTCCGCCGTGACGGGTGCGAATGCGGGTGCAAGCTCCTTTGCCGTATCGACCTCGATATGGGAGCCTATCCAGGCCAGCAGGGCCAGGCGGCGCAGCATGACGAAGGTATCGATCTCATCTTCATCTGCGGCGCTCAGCCCGCGTACTTTTCTGTAACCCCGAACCCACGCGTCCTTCAGAGCGGGTATCTGTGGATGGTCCTCCATGAAGCTGATCCCGGCAGCGAAGTCATACATGAACCAACCCAGCCCGCAATCATCGAAATCGATGAGCCTGGTTGTTCCGTCGCTTATGATCAGGTTGGCCAGCCGCATGTCGGCGTGGATCAGGCCGAATCGCTCAGCCCCTTTGCCAAATTCTGTCAAGCGCCGAACGACGACGGACTGAAGCCGCTCGAGCAGCGATTTTATCTGCTCCGTTACGCCGGGCGCATCTCGCCAGTCACCCCAGTACGCCCGCGGACCGAATACGGTGTCGAGGTCCCAAACGAGCCGTTCGAAATTGGCCGGGCGCACCCATGCCACGGAATGATTGTGCGTCCGTGCGGCTATCTCGCCCAATTCCTCGAACGACTCCACCAGGTGGTCCGCGTCCTCTTCGGGATGTTCGCCTTCCAGGAACTCGAACATGGCCATGTGGCGTTCGCCGGGTAAACCATCCACCGAAGCGGTCTGGATGCCGCTGCCGTCACGGCCCGGAAGAATATCCGGAGTGTGGACCCCGCCCTCTTCGTCGAGCGCTTTGGACCAGGCGTGCTCGCAACTGATTGCGTTGCGTGTGTGATAGTCTTCGCGATGCACTCGAAGAATCGATTTGAACCCGTTCGGAGCCTCGACGAGGTAGGTGGCATTTTCCGATACGTTGATCAGGCGCGCCGTTGCGCCCTCCGGCAAATCCCATAGCCCGAGGGACTGATTGGCAAGAACGCCCAGGCGCTCTATCATTACATCGTAAGGCGTGGCACTTTCTGGCATTGTCGTATCCCGGCTAACGATCCGTGATGAAGTCAGATTTCCTCGATGGCTTCCAGGGACTCGGGTATGATCTGGCCGCCATCGACCACCATGGTCTGGCCGGTGATGTACCCCGCTTCGTCAGAGGCGAAGAACAGAGCGGCGTTGCCAATATCCTTGACGTCGCCGAGCCGCTTGAGCGGAATTGAGGCCGCCATGGTGTTCAGATAATCCTGGCCCAGATCCTTCAGCCCCTCGGTGTAGATGTTGCCCGGCATCACCGCGTTGATGGTAACGTTGTATTTTGACAGTTCCATGCACGCGGTTTTCAAAAAACCCAGCTGTCCGGATTTCGATGCACCGTAGTGCGACCAACCGGGATAGCCCGTAACCGGACCGGTAATGGAAGACGTCAAGACTACTCGGCCTCCGCCCGCTTTGTCGAACTGCGGGATACAGGCCTTGACGCACAGAAATGCGCTCTTGAGATTAGTAGCCATGACGTCGTCCCACTCCTCGGGATCCATATCGATCATTTTGGTCTGGGGAAAGGCCCCGGCGTTCGCACACATGACGTCGAGTCCGCCGAAAGCGTCAACCGTCCTGTCCACAAGGTGCTGCACGGAGTCCCAGTCGGAGACGTCGCACCGGCAGAAATCCGCCGTTCCACCGGCCGCCTGTAATTCGGCGGCGGCGGCGGCGCCGGCCACTTCGCCCCGCGCGGCGATCATGACCTTGGCCCCCTGCGCGGCAAACACCTGGGCGATGCCCTTACCTATACCTTTGGAACCGCCGGTAACGATGACCGAACGATCCTTGATGGATGTCAACATATCAGCACCTCCGTAATTGGTGTCAAATGATCCGCGCACCCCTTTCGCGAGCCGAGCGGACGAACCAGTAAATAGTAAACGCGACGATCAAGAGTATCATCGACGTCGCGATGGAAAGTATGCCCACGGTGGGCACCAGCGGGGAATAACCCGACACCATCTTGGCATAAAGCCATTCCGGCAATGTTGAATCGGCCCCGGTTGTAAACAATGACAAAGGGAAGTTTCCCCAGCTCAACAGGAATGAAAACAATCCCGCCGAAATCACACCCGGCATCAGCAGCGGTCCGGTTACCTCCTTCAATACCACCCAGGTCGAGGCTCCCATGTCGCGGGCGGCCTCTTCAAGCGCGGGATCAAAACTGTACGCACGAATTGCGATGACCAGCGTCGCAATCGGCGATATCCAGACGAGATGAGCCACCACCGCCGTCTTCCAGTCCGGAATGATGCCAATCGAGTTGAACCACATCAACAAGGCCAGCCCAAGGACGGCCTGGGGGAAAAAGATGGGCAACAGGATGAGCTTCTGGAACACGCCGCGAAAACGCCACTGATACCTGGCGAACGCCAAGGCACCGAAAAAACCGACGATCATGCTAATCACGGTCACGATGCCGGCAATGCTCAACGACGTCCACAGCAGATCCTGGACGGTGTAGCTCTCCAGCGCCTTGCCGTACCACTGAAAAGCGTAGCGTTTTATGGGAAATGTCAGGTACCGCGCCTTGGACACCGAAGCAAATCCCACTGACAGGAGAGGAAGATACAGAAACGCTATGACAAGAACGCCATAGAGATAGAGTGCAATCCGTGTCGCTCGGCCGATCCGCATCAGCGCCGCCTGCCCATTATCTTGTCCAGATCCACCCGGCTGACCCCGAACACCGCCAAAGACCCGATAATAATGATGAGTATGATCGATAAGGCCGATCCCAAAGGCCAGTTCTGACCGTAGGTGAAAGCCGTTTCGATCTCATCGGCGATAACGATAACCGCCTGACCGCCAAGCAGCTTGGATTCGGCCAGTGCCCCCGCACCCAGCACGAATGTCAGCAGCGATCCGATGACGATGCCCGGCGCCGACAGCGGTAGATCGACTTCCCAGAATATCTGCCGTCTGGTTGCGCCCAGGTCCGCCGCCGCCTGGCGCGCGTCATCCGGGACCATTGAAATCCCCTGGACCAGAGGAAACAGCATGAACGGAAAATAGACGTAAACCAGTCCGAAGATGATCACGGGAACGTTGTAGAGCGCGCCCTCGAAACTCCAGCCCACCCATGCCCGGAGATGCCCTTCGATCAACCCCCCCTTCATCAGGGTAAGAACCCAACCGAACAACCTGATATTCTCGGACACGAACAGGGTGATTACCACGGCGACGGTAATGAACAGAGTGAATCCCTTGAACACCTTGGCCATGGCAAAAGCCAGCGGCCAGCAAATCAGAAACAACAGGACCGTTGCCGCCAGCGCCGTGCCAAGGGACCAGAGCAGGGACCGGTAGTAGCCCTGGCTGAAGAGCACGCCGTAGGACGAAAAGTCCGGCACGTGAGCAAGGGTAAACACCTTCGGAGGCATCACGGAAAACAGCAGGACCACCAGCAGAGGCGCCGTGAAGCTGAGCATCAGGATCACGGTGATCGGAACGGCGCTCAGAAAGCCGATTTTGCGGTCTGAACGTTCCAAACCGCTAGCGCTCCCTGATCATATGCGTGTTCTGCATATCGAAACCCAGCACGACCTCGTCCCCCACGTTTCCCATAAACCGGTCCTGCCTGAGCTTTTCCACCGCGAGTTCGATTCCTTCGGAGGATTCGACCTTGTACTGCGTGCGGGAACCAAGCGCGTAGGACGCGCGTAGAATCCCCCGCACGATAAAATCCGCGGTTTGGCCCGGGTGGAGAAATCGCACCGACTCCGGACGCACCATCAGGGCGCCTTGCGTCCCTTGCGGCAAAGTGAGCTCCGTACCCCCACCCGTGGCGTTGGCTTGTATTTCCACACCTCGCCCGCGCAGGCCGCCCGAAGCCGTTCCCTCCACGTCGAACAGATTCACCTCGCCCATGAACTCGGCCACGAACCTGCTGATCGGACGCGCATAAATCTCGTCCGTCACGGCGATCTGCTCGAAGCGCCCCTGTCTCATGATGGCGATTCGGTCTGACATGACCATCGCCTCTTCCAGGCTGTGGGTAATGTACACGAAAGTTTTGCCCGTGCGTTCGTGAAGATCCTTGAGTTCCTTTTCCAGTTTTTTGCGCAAGCGGAAATCCAGTGCTGAAAGCGGTTCGTCGAAGAACAAGATTTCCGGATCGAACGCCAACGCCCGTGCCAGCGCAATCCGCTGACGCTCTCCGCCCGAGCACTGGTTGATCCTTTTGTCATAGAAATCGTGGGGCAAATGAAGCAGGTCGAGCAGCTCTAGCGCCCGTTCCTTGCGCCGAGACGCAGTCTCACCGCGAATCTTCAATGGAAATTCTATGTTTTCTCCCACGGAACGATGCGGGAACAGCGCCAGCGACTGAAACACCATGCAGGTCGGCCGCAGATTTGCGGGCACTTTTTCTATGCGCTTGTCGCGCAACCAGATTCGGCCTTCTGTCGGTTCATCGATTCCAACCAGCAGTCGGATCAGGGTGGTTTTACCGCAGCCGGACGGCCCGACTATGGTCAGAAACTCGCCTTCATCGATTTCCAGATCAATATGGTGGAGCGCCGTAAAGGCGCCGAAGCGCTTGACGATATTTTCAAGGCGAAGTATCGGTTCCGGCGGCATGGGAGAAAGATTATTGAGCAGGCTTTAGGCGTCCCCGACCGGGCATCGTGCTGCCCGGTCGGTAGGGCCTGGAAGGAGCGTATCAACCCCGCTTGGCAGCGTTGTAGATCTCGTTCAGCTTGTCGTAGGAGGCAACGACCTGATAATCCAGCGATCGCGCCATCTCTTCGCCGAGGCTGTCCCACTGTATTGCATCGAGTTCATCTTCGTCGTACTGGGCAAATACCTTCGAATCGCCCATCTGGCTCACGGGGTTGTAAGTACCCTCCGCAAAGCTCACCGCCTTGCAGATTTCGGGATCCTGCACGAATTCGAGGAAATCTTCCGCCAGTATCGACGGGTCGGGATTGTTTACGGCCGAGGTGAGTTCGATCCAGACAACGCCGCCCTTGCCGTCAACCGGACCGGAATTCGGCGTAATTCCCCGGATATTGGTCGCACCATCCAGGCGTGCGGGAGACGCGGTATAGGTGCCCCCCGTGAAATAAGCGTCGATTTCCCCGTTGATCAGCGCGGTGTTCATGGCCACCAGGTCGTCCGTCAGCAGCTTGGCGCCCGCAAAAACGGCTTCCGCCGTGCCCTTGAAGGTCTCCAGTCCGGCGTCGTCCATTGGGTCGAAAGGATTTTGGTCGCCGGTCAGGCACATGTGCATGATGTTCCAGTTGTCATAAGTGAGGATACCGTAACGCTGGTTCAGACCGGGATCCAGAAACAGTTTCCAACCCTGATCTTCCGCCATGCCTCGGCTTATCTTGTCCGTATTGACCACGAAGCTGAACGGACCATACCGCTGGGGCATGCCGATGAGTTCACCGTCGTCGGCGAAGGCCAGGGGATATGGACCCGAAAATTCCGGCAGCATCCTCTCGAAATAAGGCATGAACCGATCCTTGTTGAGCGGCTTAATCAATTTTTCGGGATACAGCTGTGCACTTGCCCAGGGCTGGTTCACATTGATCAGGTCCCATACGTTGACTTCACCTGCACGGAGCTTGTTGATCATGTCCGGATCAGACGTTCCACTCTCCGCCCGCACCGTGGCACCGGCATTCGCGTCGCGAAAAGGGCCCAGCACTTCGTCCGAGTTGTACCCCTCCCAACACAGTATATTCATCTGATCATTACGATCTGCGAGGGCCCGGTGAAGCGGGCTCATTGCGGCCAAGCCTACGGTGGCGGCTGCGGTTTTATTGAATTGTCTCCGGGTGAGCTTCATCTGTATCCTCCTGTTTGGTATGGCTGTTGAGATTTATCTTCTTTATTTCGCCCCATTATTGAGTTTGCCCGCTTTATTGCAACCCCGCTTGACAGCTTTTCTCTAGAATTTGACAGTATTTCCCCGTCCAAGTCCCTGGTTATCGCCGCCGCGCCGGTTGATTTCGGGTGAATATTAAGACATTCTGACCGCTTAAAGCCTGTGATGTGGACGGCGCTATGCCGCTCGGAGCAGGTTGAATCGAAAGCAACTGCCAAGCAGCGGCAATATGAACACTATTGCAGAGCCGTCGAAAGTACTTGCGTCAGCCGCAACGGGTGTGGCCGATATGATCGAGCTAAATCATGGTGATGTGGATTCGATCTTCGGCTCTACCGCGCTCAGTGTCGAGGATCTCGGCAGTCCAATACGGGAGATCAGCCTGCAACAGTTCTGTCAGCTGTTCACCGAGGCCGCCCGGCAAACCGGCAATGACAATTTCGGTCTTCACTTCGGCGCACAGTTCGAGCCCAAAAAGCTGGGTGCCATCGGCTACGCCGCAATCAGCTCCCCGACGCTTTCCGCCGCGCTGCGCAACATGGAGACTTATTTTCCGGCGCACCAGGAGCAGTCTAGCTTCAGTCTCATCCAGGACGGCGACATTCTCTGGCTCAGCTACAGGATCTATGATCCGCGCATCAGCGACCGCAGACAGGATGCCGAGCTGTCGATGGGAATGTTCTGGAATGTGTTCCGCAGCGCTCTCGGCAAGGGCTGGTCACCACTCGAGATCCGTTTCGAGCACCCTGCGCCGCAATTCGATTCGGAACACGAGAACGTATTCGGCGCACCCGTACTGTTCGGCCGGCGCACCAATGCCATGGCTTTCAGGCGCAGTGATCTGGACGCTCGAATGCCCGACCAGGACCCGTACCTTTTTTCCATCATTGAACCGTTTCTGAGGTCTCGCTGCGAGCTTCACGACAATCCCGAGACTTTCGCTTCCATCGTTCGCAATCAGATAAAACTGAACCTCAGCACTACCCCCCCCAGCCTGGCACAGATCGCCCGTCTGTTTGGCATTTCCGAATGCCGGTTTCAAAACGAACTGAACGCACACGGGTTGTCGTTCCAGGACCTAGTCCGCGCCGCCAGACAGGAGCTGTCGCTGCACTACATCAAGGACTCGGACATGCCGCTGACCGAGGTTGCGCTGCTTCTCGGATACTCCGAGTTGTCGGCGTTTTCTCGCGCATTCCGCAACTGGACCGGCATGAGTCCCCAGCGCTATCGTCGGGCGCAGAGGTCCACGCCTCAGACGCGTACCACCGAGTAACAGTTAAAGGTCCGGGTTCTTTTCCGAAAACCGCCCCCTTGGCCTTGGAATACGTCCAGCCCGTTATATGCGGGCTAGCCGGCTAGAGAAAATGAACAATCCCGAACAGCACGATAGTCAGCACCAGACTGGAGTGGATGACCCCCTTTACGGTCGCGATCGGACCCAGCTTGCCAAATATGGCATTTGCCTCCAGGGCCAGGATAGCAAGCAGCGCGATCATAAATCCGGCATCGCCGAGACTGATACCCTCAAGACCGGACATCGAATAGGTGCCGTGTTTGGAGCCCAGCATACCAAACAACATGGGGGCGGAAAACAGCGTGTTGGTTCGAGAGGCCAGTAGTGCCTTGGGACCCGCGGCCGCCGCGTCGCCCTCCACCAGTCCGCACACGATTTTCTGGTTTGGCCAGATTATCAACCAGACGTTCAGAAACATAAACGTTCCCATGAGCGCGCCCAGGGTGATGTACTGGTTAAACCCGCCGCCCAACATTCCGTACAGATACAGGCCCGTCAGGAACGTGAACATGGCCCCCCATCGAAACCACCACAGCGCTCGCGGTGCGAGTTTTTTGGTGGCGTCCGCCTTCGCATCCGCGGTCGCCTCCTTAAAGTATTCTCCCTGGACGAAATTGAAATAGTAGAGCAATCCGATCCAGGTAATCCCAAACAGCACGTGTCCCCAGCGGAACAGAAAATCGATCAGCATCATGACTGGTTCTCTCTCTTTTAAATATGATTGTTTAGCGGTGCTGAGCTTACACTGCCGGTCACGCCGGGCGTAACCCCCCCTTGCATATTTTCATGCAAGCATTGGGCCAGCCAAGTGATTCGGGCCGGCTTGTTGCACGAAGAACGAGGCGCCGCGGGGGATCTCCGGCACTTCTACTTCGAAGGACGAGCTCAGGATCAGATGAGGTCCACGGCCCCGGATGATCATACCCTGGTGCCATTGTACGGTTGTTTTGGTATGCGGCAACTTGCAGCGGACCTTCGAATGATAAAAAAGCTTATATAGCTGCCTGTTGAGAAATGCGGGTTGATCACCTTACAGCGCCAGTGAGATTCGCTGAACGCACCAGTACGCGCCAATCAGGCCAATCACCGCCGAAGCCGGGATTGTAACCGCGGCCCGGTACCAGGGCTGATTGCGAAACCAGCCTAAAACAACGAAACAGCCGGCAATCACCGCGAGCTGTCCCAACTCCACCCCGATATTGAACGCCAGCAGCGCCGTCATGAAGTATGTGGACGACACCCCGACATCCGAAAGCACGCCGGCAAATCCCAGCCCGTGCAACAGGCCGAAGCAGAACACCACCAGCGTGCGCCATTTGTGGAGTTCGTCGGTCATGATGTTTTCAATGCACACGTATACGATCGACGCGGCAATCAGCGGTTCGACAATCGATGCCGGGATTTGAACAATATCCAGGAAACCCAAAGCGAGCGTAATGGTGTGGGCTACGGTGAAGCTCGTAACCTGCAGAACCAGGGGGCGCAGCGCGGTGCTCAACAAAAACAGACCGACGACGAACAGGATGTGATCCAGACCCAGGGGCAGGATATGGGTAAACCCGATTTTGAGATAATTGGCGATTACCGCCGCCATGCCCTGTTGCGGCCCGCCGGTGACGGGGATCGGATCACTCGGCGCACCGTCCGTCAGGTAAGCCGAATAGCGGTCTTGCCCGTCCGGCCCGACGACGCGAATGATGTTGGCGCCGAATCGCCCGTCCCACGACCACACGATACTTTCACCGGTTACCCGTGCCGTGGATTCGAGAACGATTGTCGAGATACGCGCCAGGTCGGTGTCCCCCACCTCCGGAAGGTGGATCGCCCTGACTTCGTGCTGGAGCATTTGACCGTCCTGCACTCGCACTCTGATGCCGTTGAGGAACCGACTCCGGAAGCGCTCGAATTCATCGCGCAGTTCCTCCGGCGGCCGCGCCCTCAACGCCTCGTACTTCTCGCTGTTGGCGGAGTCCGCGGTGTCGGAATGCTCCGGCCCGATTTCCGCCATCAGCGCTTCTAGATTGAGTTTTACGTTGAGTTCATATCGTCCGTCTTCCCGGAAAGCCAGATCGACGAGGGCCGGATTGATTTCGTGGGCAACGCAAGGGACAGCGCTCACGAGCAGAACCAGGAAACAAAACGCGAACGACTTACGATTCACCCCGGCTTGACGAAAGCGCCGGCAGCGGAACATCATGAGGTCAACCTTGTGGGATTATTCAAGAAATGAAGGTACGCCGCACATACCGCCACATCTACTTGTTGTGTTTATCATTCCTGTTACCCGCTTACACCGGTGCACATGAATTCTGGATCGAACCGGTACGTTTTGACATATCGACCACGGAAAACCTCGTTGCGAATTTGAATGTGGGTCAACACTTCAAAGGTAACCCGCAGTCGTTTATTCCGGATAAGTTCGTGGAACTCAGCATAACCGATTCTAAGGGGAATAGACCCGTCAGCGGAAGGCTCGGAGAGTTACCAGCCGTCAACGTCCCGGTTCAGCGGGCAGATCTTCATATTCTCACCTACCAATCCAGGCCACAATCCGCGGTATACGAAGATTTTTCAAAGTTCGAACGCTTCGCAACCAAAGAGGGAAATGCATGGGTTCTCGACGAACACAAGCGCCGGGGACTTTCCCGCAGAAAAGTCATCGAGGCCTACACACGGTACGCAAAAGCGCTCGTTCAGGTCGGAGACGCCGCCGGGGCGGACAGGATCATGGGAATGCCGTTGGAACTTGTGCTGGAAACCAATCCGTACGCCGATTCAACCGGTGACGACATCGCGGTGATGCTGTTGTGGCAAGGCAAGGGGCTTGCTTCCGCGCAGATATCCGTATTCAGAAAGTACGGCGGTTGCGACGCCACACGATCGACGATAGCCACGGACGATACCGGTCGGGCCCTGGTGCCCCGCAGCGACGGTGGCCGGTTTCTGCTGAACGCCGTTCACGTGATCGAACCAACCCCTCGAACACTGGAAGACATCAACGCGGTTTGGGAAAGCCTCTGGGCCTCCACCACTTTCGAACTGCCGGCTGCGGCCGCCGGGGAGAGCGATACCGGCAAATGCCCGGCCGCAACCGAAGGCCTGGACAAATAAGCAGCGCGTATACCTTACCGAGCCGGTCGAGGCGCCTTGCGCCCGGGGTGTGTGTGTGGATAAAGTTACCCTACCCCGACAGAGCGAAATCGTTTCAAGCGAGGATACTGGAATGAGCGAATCCTTCAAGGCAGCCCACGATTACCCAGACATCCCCGGGAAATTCGATAGCGACGGCTATTTTTTTCCCGTAGATGTTTTGAGTGCCGATGAGGCCGCCGACTATCGGCAGGTACTGGAGTCGCTGGAAAAGAAGAATGAGGGCAGCAAACTTGGCAACAAATCCCAGCTCAACTACCCGCACGTCATTTTTACATTTGCAAACGACGTCGTACGCCATCCCCGAATACTGGATGCGGTCGCATCCATCCTAGGCCCCGACATCCTGGTCTGGGGGGCGACATTCTTCATCAAGGAGCCCCACAGCGAGAGCTATGTCAGTTGGCACCAGGATCTCCGCTACTGGGGCCTGGACAGCGAGGCCGAGGTCAGCGCATGGCTGGCGTTGAGCCCGGCAACGGAAACCAACGGCTGCATGCGCTTCGTCCCCGCTTCCCACAAAGGCGCATTGCTTCCCCACCGGGATACTAACGAGGAAACGAATTTCCTCACGCGCGGTCAGGAGGCCGACATCGAGATCGACGAAAACAAAACCGTTCTTGCACAGCTTGCACCGGGGCAGATGTCACTCCACCACGGTAAGCTGCTGCATGCCTCGGGTTGCAACCATTCCGGGGAACGCAGGATCGGCCTGGCCATAAACTACATCGCGCCCCACGTGCGACAGGTGGTCGCCAGGGAAGATTTTGCGGTACTGGTTCGCGGACGGGACAGGTATGGACATTTTAGGCATGTTCCGCCCCCCTCTGGCGATATGACCCGTGAGGCGATGGCGTGGCATTCGAGAATACTTTCAGCCCAGAACCAGGCCATGTACGCTGACGCAAATCCGGACTAGCCCGTTCTTTCCGGTATCTGCCCATGTTTCCGATCCGAGATGACAATCCCCACTTCATAACGCCCTATGTCACCTACGGCATCATCGCCCTGAACGCCATCGCGTGGGTTTTGGCTCAGGGATTGGGCAGCGAGCCATCATTGTCCAGATCGGTCTGCACTCTAGGCCTGACACCCGGTGAACTCCTCAATACCCTGCCCCCGGGGACCGCCTTCCAGGTGGGGCCGGGGACCTACTGCGTATTGTCCGATTCTTCCAGCGCCTACACCTTGTTGACCTCCATGTTCATGCACGGCGGATGGATGCATATCCTGGGCAATATGTGGTTCCTGTGGATCTTCGGCAACAATGTCGAGGATTCCATGGGGCACGTACGATTCGCCGTGTTCTACGTACTCTGCGGACTGGCCGCCGCGGCCGGCCAGATCCTTTCCGATCCGCAGTCCGCCATTCCCATGGTCGGCGCGTCCGGTGCCATCGGAGGAGTCATGGGCGCCTACATCGTGCTGTATCCGCGCGTGCACGTGCACTTGTTCATCTTCCTCGGCTTTATAGTGAACACGGTCGCGGTGCCCGCTATATTCATGCTGGGTTACTGGCTGCTGCTGCAGGTCATCGGTGGATTCGCATCCATTGGTGCGAGCGGCGGCGGCACCGCATTCTGGGCCCACATTGGCGGGTTCGCCGCGGGCGCCATACTGATCTGGTTTTTCAAGGTACCCGCCATGGTCAACCGACACCCGTACTACGGATGGCACCAGAAGCAACCGCCGACAAGTAACTGGCGACGGATTCGATGATCCGGGCATTGAACGGGCACAAGCGGGCTGCCGTAGGCTGCCCGCAGATCGAAAAATATTATTGCGTATCCATTTAACGTGCCGCTCTGATGGCAACATCGGTACACCCCGACGGACTCAGAAAGATCCTCGATGACGGCCGGGAGTACGCGCTGCTCGATGTGCGCGAACGCGGCCGATTCGCCCGCGCGCACCTGTTCCTGGCAATCAACCTGCCGTTGAGCCATCTCGAACTGCGAATGAGGCGGTTCGTACCAAGGTACACCACCCGGGTGTTGCTGTGTGATGACGACAGCGGGCTAGCGGCAAGGGCCGCGCGAACCATGGAAGCGGCCGGCTACACCGATGTCTCCACTATCGAAGGGGGCGTCTACAACTGCACCGGATCCGGGTTCGAGTTGTTCAGGGGCCACTACGTGACCACCTACGCCTTTGGGCTCTACGTGGATCAGCACTACCATCCTCCGCGCATATCACCGGATGAACTCAGCACCAGAATGAGTTCGGGCGAAAAGCTGGTCGTTATAGACAGCCGCACGGAGGAAGAATTCCGCGGCGGCAGCATTCCGGGTGCGATCAACGTGCCGCTGGGTGAACTCCCGTATCGGATACATGATCTGGTTTCCGAACCCGGAACGCCGGTGGTGGTCGGCTGCGGCGCGGTGACGCGGGGCGTGCTCGGCGGTGAGTCCCTGATCGAGGCCGGTTTGGACAACCCGGTGCTGGTTCTTACCAACGGCGTCCGCGGCTGGGAACTGGCGGGCCAACCGAGCGAAGCCGGTTCGAAATTAGTTGGGCAGCCGCCGTCAGCTGAGGCAGCCGCCCTGGCGGTGGAGGCGGCCCGGAGCCTGGCCGTGGATACCGGCGTTGAAAGCATCACGCCCGCCGAGCTCGATCGATGGCGGGCCGATCAGGACAGGACCCTCTACGTCGTGGACGTCAGGACACGCGAAGAATATGAAGCGGGCCACCTGCCCGACGCCATATGGATCCCCGGCGGCGAGTTGATCGGCCTGTACGAGGATCATATCGCAACCATGAACGCCCGAATCTGCCTGGTCGATGACGATGGCGCCCGGTCGACGCTCGTCGCAAGCTGGCTTGGCCGGATGGGTTGGCCGGATGTCGCGGTGCTGGACGGCGGCGTCCATGGACACGAGCTGGCCGCCGGGCCACGGGGCGAGCACATACCCGAATTGAGCCGTGTCGATGCCGCCGCCATGAACCCTGAAGACCTGTCGCGGCGGATCCAGTCGGAAAACATACTCGTGCTGGATTTCGCCGACAGCTCGACGTATGTGCTCGGACACATTCCGGGCGCTTGGTGGACGCTGCGTTCACGCCTGCCCGACCTGGTGGACGATATGCCCGCCTCGGACATGCTGGTTGCCACCTGCCCGGACGGCCGGTTGGCGTCGCTGGCCGCACGGGATCTTGCCGATTTGACGCACCGGCCCGTGGCCGTGCTCACCGGCGGCACCGAAGCCTGGCACGTCTCGGGTCGAAGCCTGGCAACGGGGTTGACCAGAACGCTTGGTGACGTGGACGACGCCGCGGCCGAATTCGTTGTGCGCGAGGGCGACGATCCCGTTACGGTGAGGGCGGCCCAGCGGAGAATGCTCGATTGGCAGGGTGAACTCCTGCAAATACTGCAGCGCGACCGGACATTCTCTTTCCCCGAGTTACCCGTCCTGAGCCGTCCACACCACCGGAAATGAGGCGTGTTCCATGCGCTCGCCCGCGGTGAGGCTGACCTCCGGGTAGGGCGGCGATGTTTTCCAGGGACGGACGGCGAAGCGGGCGTCATCCCCCAGCCAGCGGGTGGAAAATCCCCGTCGGCGCGTCTTCAGATCGCTCGTCCCCGGCGCGCCGTGCAAGGTGCGCATGTGGAACACGATGCAATCGCCCGGCTCGAGTTGCCACGACAGGATGGTGTGATTGCTACGATTGCTTTCGATGTCGGGCACGGTCTCGTAACCATCGGCGCCGTCGGCGTAATTGCGGTGATCGATGAACAGGCGCGGGTAATACAACTTTCCGCCGAGATGGGACCCGGCGACGAACTCGGGGCACGCCGACTGCGGCACCGGGTCCAGCGGCAGCCAGATGGAACAAAGTTGCTCGCCGTCGACGCCGTAGTAGGTCAGATCATGGTGCCAGGGGGTGACCTCCCGGGTGCCGGGCTCCTTGACCAGCACGTGCTCGTGATAGATTCGCGCGGTTCGGGAACGGGTCAGTCGCCCGGCGACCTCGCCCGCAGGAGAGGTCAACACGAACGCGCGGTACTCCGGTATACGCCTCCAGTTGCAGTAGTCGTCATAGAAGCCCCCCGGCCCGCCCTTTTCTGTATACATCGTGCCGTCCGGACCCGGATCGGCAAAGTTCTTGTCGAGCCCCGCCGCCAGTTTTTCCAGCCATGCCGCCTCGAACACGCCGCGCAGGCAAACAACGCCGTCTGTTTCGAAGTCTTCGATGTCCTTTTCAGTAACCAGTCCCTCACGCATAGTTTGGCTCCTCACTTTTTGAATATCACAGAGTTCACCGAGAATCGTTCACATCTTAATTGACCATGCCAGGTAGATCACTTGGGCGCGAATCGTCGCACGTTACGAGTTACCCATCTGACCCAGAGTAATCGGCTTGACCGGCGGCCGCACACGGTAATACCCCACGTCCGATATTTTGCGTCCCTGCACCTCCGCGATGAGCGCGGCGACGGTGCTGCCGCATTGACGGCCCTGACACGGCCCCATGCCGCAGCGGCTGAATGCCTTGGCCTGATTCGGGCCCTGGCAACCCAGCCTGGCAATCTCCCGGATCTCGCCGGCGCTGACCTCCTCACACCGACACACCATGGTATCGTCAACCGGGGTCAGGAATTCCGGCGACGGCCGGTACATCGAATCCAGAAACGGACGAATGGCGAGATGTTTGTCGAGGGTCTTTCTGATGGCAACGGCCTTCAGGTCGCGTTGATCGCGGGTCAAAGCACCGAGTTCGTATACGCATTGGAGCCCGGCAAGCCGGCCCTGCAGCTGCGATGCCCGTGCCCCCACAATCCCCGCGCCATCACCGGCGATGCCAATTCCTGGGACCGTACTGCAGAGCCATTGATCCAGGCCGGGCCGCCAACACAACTGCGCTTCGTCCCAGCGAACTTCACAATCCGCGGCCATCGCCAGGTGCACTTGGGGAATGACGCCGATATGCAACATCAGGGTTCCCGTGGGCAATTCATGGTCTCGACCACGGCTATTGAATCTCACCGCCTCCAACACCTCATCACCGTGGGCGTTCAGCGCGGTGACCTCTTTGTAGACCGGGACCCTGCTCTGCCGTATCGACGCGATCAGGCCCATACCCTTGGCCAGGTACGATGCAGATTCCAATGCCCCGATCAGGTGGCGGACAGCACCGGGCCGGTTGCTTCGCGGCGTGGTGTCAAGGATTGCCTGGATCCCGACGCCGGCTTTGAGGTACTGCGATGCCATTAACAGAAGAAGGGGTCCGCTGCCCGCCAGCACGACATCGTCGGGAGGGACGATGGCGGCGGACTTGAGCAGGATCTGCCCGGCGCCGGCCGTCATGACGCCGGGCAACTGCCAGCCCGGCACCGGCATGGGCCGCTCCTGGGCACCGGTGGCAATAACGATACGGTCGGCGCCAAGGCCCCGGCTCTTGCCGTCAACCAGCACGCTGACGTCACGATTCCGGTCAAGATTCCATACCGTTGTCCCTGGAAAGTAGTCGATATCCGCATTGCGGAACTCTGCTACATGCTGCCTACCGTAAAGGTAGTCGCTTCCCAGCAGAGAGGGATCAGACAGCGGCGAATCATCGACGCTACGATATATCTGCCCTCCCGGTCGCTCCTGCTCATCCAGCAGCGCGACATCGACCCCGTGCGCCGCCGCACACCTGGCCGCGGCCATTCCCGCCGGTCCGGCTCCCACGACGACGAGTGAATATCGAGCTTTCATTTAATCCATGTCCGCTGTGGTTCCTGTATCGAGATCCCTGATGCCGGTCTGTGTTTCGATATTCATGCCCTCCCGCAGCGTCACCATGCACGCCTGCTGATTGGGTTCGCCGTCGATGCATACCAGACAATCAAAGCACGTGCCCATCATGCAATACGGGCCGCGCCCGCGGCCGGAGACGACGCTGCGGCGGCTGAACCGGACAGCGGTCAACAGCGCCGCGGCAACGCTGATTCCCGCCGGCGCCTGGTGGAATTGCCCATCGAGCGTGAAACGGATCAAATTCCGGCGGACCGTTGTCAGAGTTCTAAACATCGAATCGGTCCGGATGGAATCGAGCAATCAGCGGATGAGGATTGCCGCCGGCCACCCAGTCCGCCACCGGTCCGGCATGAATGGCAGCCAACGTCACCCCGCTGTGGCACGCAATGCCAAATGCACCTTGGCAGTGGGAGGATTGCTGATACACCGGCTTGCCATCCGGAGTCATTACGCGCAGCGCCGCCCACGCGCGGACGACGTGTACGGTTTTCAGCATGGGGAAAATCGATACCGCCCTGGATGCCAGACGGTTCATTACTTCGGTGGTCGTGCCGTCGTCCCGTCCCGCATCCTCCTGGGAATCCCCAATCTGAAGGCTGCCTTCCCGCGTTTGCCTGACCTGCAACGTCGGATAGTTCAAGAAATGCTGCACCCTTTCGGTGATGAGCAACTGTCCCCGGTTTGGACGCACCGGGATGTTCAGCCCCAGCAGTTTACCGAGGCGCACGTTGTCAATCCCGGCGCACAGCACAACCCTGCCGGCTGCAAGCCGTTCATCGTTCGTCCGCAGTTCGAATCCACCGTGCAAGCATTCGATTGAGTCGACATGCCGGTTGGGCAGGTAATCGACCCGGCCTGCATCCAGGCGCTGGTGTAGAGCACGCAACAGGTAAAGTGGATTGACGTGGCCGTCACGGGGCGAATAGCTGGCGCCGATCACCGCTGACGAAACCTCGGGTATGCGTTTCCTGAGTTCGGCGTGTTCAAGCATTTCGTATTCGAAGGCACCATCGCTATTGGTCCTCACCCTGGCCATACAGTCGTTCAGGTCGTTCCAGCCACGTTCGTCGAAACAAAATTCCATGCCGCCGGGCCGTGTGTAGCCCAGATCCACGCCGGTCGATTCCTGTAATTCGGCATCGAAAGCTGGCCAGAGGCCGGCCGCTTCATCGGTCCATTTGGCGTACGCGGGGAAATCCCATCCCTTGCCCTGTACCCAGATCAAACCAAAGTTTCCGCGGGAGGCCCTGAAGGCCCGGTCGCCTTCGTCCAGAAGCGCTACCCCGTGCCCCTTTTTCGACAAACCATAGGCAATGCTCGACCCGACCAGACCACCACCGATCACGGCAATATCGTAGTCCACTAATCCTCCCCGGGTTGTTGGCAGGTCGTTATTCTAGCTCGAAGTGATCGCCGCGCAGCGCTGTTGGAATGAATCGAATCGGCGCGAGGCGTGCCTCCTGCAAGAATATTTAACGACGTACCAGGATTTATCGGAGCGGCGCTCCCGCCGCATTCAGTAGAATACGAAACAGCGGGTTTCTATGCTTTCCCGGGGCGGTGCCTGATCCGCCGCGGTGGGGTCCGCGAACGAGGTGTGTGGAGTAAACCGTGCGCGGCCGTCCGTCGCCGAGTCGTAGGTCTTGAACAGCAATGCCTCTTCCGTCCTCATTGCGGGAAAGTAGTACCAGCTGTGACTGGGATTGTACAAGGCGAGCTGAATCTCCCCGATACGGTCTTCCGCCTGACGCTCCACGGGAACCAGGTCACCTGAAGCCACGCTGGCAGCGTCACAAAACGCAAGCGGGAAGTTTCGCACCGGTCCCCTGATCGGACGCCAGACATTGACTATGGCGAAACGACGCCCGAGGAGCGCCTCCGCGTCATCCGGGTGATGGTCCCTCAGCCGCTTTGGAGCGGAATCCGCAGTGTAATCGTTGTGGACGATCGAGGCGGGCTCGCGGGTTTTTCTCGCCTTGCGCACCTGGTCCGACGTGGCGCGCCGGGTATGGTCGAATACCTCCACCCGCGTCGCCCCAGCCTGTTCTTTCACCAGCGCCTCGATCTCTGCTTCGTAGACCGCGGCGATCTGGGATTCGTCATAGAAATCGCTCACCCGACTTACCCGCGATACCAGCTTGAAACCTTCCCTATCCAGATCGAAATTCCGGTTGCGGCCGTTCTTGACCATTACTTTTTGCATTAAGTAGTTGCCCTCGTGCGGAAGGATTTCCCCGCCGCCGGCGGAGGCGATGTACACCGCCAGCCCCTCGTCGTTGGCGAGATACTGCAGGTCCGCTTCTATGGTCCCGGGTGGTTGTGCTGTCATGGCCGATTGTCCTGCGTTACGCGCTGATAAATCCTGCCGAAGATACTGCTGCCGTCGGCGTCGAGCATGTCGATCTCGATTCGATCCCCAAACGACATGAACGGTGTCTTGGGTTTGCCGTTGGCGATGGTCTCCAGGCACCGCACCTCGGCAATGCAGCAGGAACCGTCCCTGGCGTCGCCCAGTTCATCGGGGGTCACCGCGACCGGTGAGAACGCTGTTTGCGGCTTCGACTGATAAAAGCAAAATTGCTTTGCCAGCTCCGCCGGGATCAGGTTACGCAGCGACACATCGTTGACCAGCGCAATTAGTTTGATCTGTTCGCCTGCCCGTTCGATAATCATTGCGATACCCTGACCGATATCGCTCATCGCGGACCGGCTTCTGCAAACAGCAATCGGCGCAGCAACGGCGAGACCCGATAGCGATCCTCACCATAGCCGGTGGCCAGATTGCTCAGGACACCGACCACATAGCCGAGCCCGATTCGCCGCGCCCATTCCATCGGACCCTGCGGATAGTTGACCCCCTTTCGCATGGCGGTGTCGACGGACTCGGTGTCGCACACACCCTGATTGACGGCGTCGGCGGCTTCGTTGGCCAGCATGCACACGGTGCGCATGACGAGCATGCCCGGAACATCGGCGATGACCGACACCGCTTTATCGAGCAGCTGAAACAATCCGACCGCCAGGTCGCGTTCCGATTCCGTGGTCTGATCGGCCGGTGTCAGCCCGATCCGGGTTGCCTGGGCCAGGTCGCGGGCTAGGTCCACAAGCACCAGCGGCTTTTTCAGTTCGGTCGCCATGCGTTCGGTGGCGCTGCGTCCATCGGTCATAGCAACGGCAACCCTGCCGTCGAGTTCGATCCAGCCGCCGCCGGTCTCATGCGAGGCTCGCCCGACATCGATGCCTTTCGACGCCAGCAACTCGACCAGCGGCGCCAACGGCCCGAGATCACCATGCGCGACGATACTCGAGGGAGCATCGACATCGGACGCGGTTTGCGGCTGCGGCCGCTCGGCTTCATCGTAGCGAAAGAACCCGCGTCCGGATTTGCGCCCGAGGAATCCCGCCTCGACCAGTTCCTGCTGGATCAGTGAAGGTGTGAACCGCGGATCGTAGTAGTGGGCCTCGAACACCGAGCGGGTCACCGCGAAATTGACGTCGTGTCCGATCAGGTCCATCAGTTCGAACGGCCCCATGCGGAAGCCGCCCGCATCGCGCATGAGGGCGTCCAGGGTTTCAGGTTCCGCCGCCCCCTCCTGCAGCACGCGAAGCGCCTCGGCATAGAACGGTCGCGCAACCCGGTTGACGATGAATCCAGGCGTGGATCTGGCGTACACGGGACTTTTCCCCCAGGCAGCCGCCCTTTCGTAGGCCATATCCGCGACCCGCGGTTCCGTGGCAACTCCGCTGATGATCTCGACCAGGGCCATCAGCGGCACCGGATTGAAAAAATGCATCCCAACCAACCGTTCCGGACGCTGCAGCCCCGAAGCGATGGCGGTGATCGAAATCGATGAGGTATTGGTTGCAAGGACGGCCTCGTCGTCGACCAACTTCTCGACATCGGCAAACAGCTTCCGTTTGATTTCGAGCGACTCGACGATGGCCTCGACGACAAGCCTTGCGGTTTTCAACGCGGCAAGTTCGCCGCACGGCGTGATCCTGGCCAGCAAGGCCAACCGTTCCTCCGGGGTCATCTTTCCCCTGGCGACAACACGCTCCAGGGTTTTCTCGAGGGCGGTCAGTGAACGGTCGACGGCATCGGGCCAATGGTCGTACAGCAGCACCGGATGGCCGGCGGCGGCGGCAATCTGGGCAATGCCGGTTCCCATGGTACCGGCACCGACAACCGCTACCGTATCGGAAGCGTGCAGCGGCGCCAAGTCAGTAACCTTTGAATTCCGGCGGGCGCTTTTCCATGAAAGCGGTCACACCCTCCCGATAGTCGGCGCTGCCGCCCGCCTGACGCTGCAGGTCCCGCTCCAGGTCGAGCTGCTCGTCGAGGGTATTGGCGGACGATGCATGCATCGCCTTCTTGATCAGTGCCAGACCCGACGTTGGCTGCGTCGCCAGGTGTTCGGCGAGTTGCCACGCTTCGCCCTCTAGTACGTCATCATCTACACTGCGCCAGATCAGGCCCCACTCCTCGGCCTGCTGTGCGCTCAGCTTGTCACCCAGCAGCGCCAATCCCATAGCCCGGGCCGAGCCGACGGTTCTCGGCAGAAAAAAGCTGCCGCCCGAGTCCGGCAACAGACCGAGCCTGCAGAACGCCTGCACGAAGTTCGCCGACCGTGCCGCTAGGACGAGATCGCACGCCAGCGCGATGTTCGCCCCGGCCCCGGCAGCCACACCGTTGACGGCGCATATCACCGGCAGCGGCAAATCGCCCAATGCGCGAACCAGGGGGTTGTAGAATTTCTCCAGGGAATATCCGAGGTCCGGCGATTCAGCTCCGGGTGCAACATTCCTGTCGCTCAAATCCTGTCCGGCACAGAATGCTTTACCCGCACCCGTCAGCAAGAGTGCCCGGACCTCTGGAATCCGATGCTTCACATTCCGCAACGCCTCCTGCAGCGCAAGATGCATCTCCTCATTGAAACTGTTGAGTCGATCGGGGCGATTGAGCGTTATCGTGGCAACTCCGTTCTGAACGTCCAGCAATATCGAATTCGGCATCGGGTCGGCCTCCAAATCCACTACAACATGTTGCTTAAGAAGAATACGTTATGGATTATATTACCGGTGGAGTGACCAGCACCTGACCTCCCCCGGTTTCTTCGGGAGAGGTCCGGGATGAGCGCGTTTCCTATTCGTTAATTGCTGCTTTCTTTCTTGTACTTTACGTGGACCCGCCCCGGTTTCCCAACCAGGCGCTCGTTCAGACTGAATACGATTTCTTCAGCCGCCGCCACCACGCTCTTGCGCGTGCCGCGGCGGTGCCCGATGATGGGATCGTTGCCCTGGCTGATCACATAACGATACCAATCTTTCTGTTCATTTCCCGCCGGACCCTCTGACTTGGTCACCGAAATGATCTTGAAAGGAACGGCCCAATCCGCCGATTTTTCCGTTTTGGGTTTAGATTCACTCATCCGCTTAACATACGCTGTTTTGACCCAAACCTCCAGCGCGAGCGAATCGCGGTATATGGCAACGATTTTGATTTGAAAGGCGGCGTTACCGGTGTATGTTTCGCATTCCTTCCCCGGGACAAGCTCCATGGTCGCTAGCGAACCCCTAGCAACGCACGATCAACACTACGCCCAGGGCGTGGTTCTGGTGCTCATCGCCGGTTGCTTCTGGAGTATCGCCGGGCTGGTGGTTCGGCTGATGCATGATGCAACGGAGTGGCAGATACTGTTCTACCGTTCATTGGCCCTGGTCGTCACGCTGCTGCTCTACGTCGGTGCCAGAAACCGAGGCGACCTGTCCGGGGCATTCAGGCGGGCCGGACCCGATGCCGCGCTGGCCGGAGCGTTCCTGTCCATCGGGTTCGCCTGCTGGATATTTGCGATGACCCACACAACCATCGCCAACGCATTGTTCGTGCTTTCAGCCGCCCCGTTCCTGGCCGCGATATTCGCGCGACTGTTCATCGCCGAACGCGTCAAGTCCTCGACCTGGCTCTACATGCTGCTCGCGTCATCGGGCGTCGCGGTCATGGTGGCGGAAGGCGCCGCCGTGGGTATGCTTGCCGGCAACCTGTTCGCACTCGGCGCGGCCACCGGCTTCGCCGCGTTTTCCGTAACGCTGCGCAAGGGAAAAGCCGTCGACATGACCCCCGCCGTGTGCTGGGCCGGGGTCTGGGCCGGGCTGTTCGGTGCGTTCATGCTGTCCGGCGCACAATCGGGCTTCGCGCTCTCATCCAACGATCTTCTATTGTGCGCGCTGCTCGGGTGTGTTCAGGCGGGTCTGGGTCTGATTCTATTTACCCTGGGGTCGCGCCACCTTCCCGCCGCCGAAATTACCTTGTTGTCACTGACCGAGGTCGTGCTCGGCCCGATCTGGGTGTGGCTGGGCGTGGGTGAGATACCGTCGCAACTGACGCTGCTGGGCGGCGCTATCGTGCTGACCGCAATCTTGGCACAGGCCATACACGGGGTAAAAACGCGGCCGCCGGTCGGCGTCGTGTAAGTAATTAGGCTGCCAATCAGGCCGGGCGCTCCGCGGCATCGGCCGCGGCGCCGGATACGGCTTGTTTTTGTTCCGGGGTGAGCGGCCGCTCTTCCTCGTCGTCAGACCAGCGGACCCGGACTTCCTTGCGGGCAAATTCGATGCCGTTTTCCTCGAACGCCCGCTGCACCCGGGTGTAAATCTCCTTGCGCAGACCCCACTGCCCGCCCGGCTTGGTGGTAAATTTGCCCCGGACGACGATACCGACATCGGTCACATCAACACCACCCTGCGATTTGAAGGGAGAAATCAGGTCCTCGGCATACTCGGGCACTTCCTGGAGTTGCTGGCCGATCTTTTTGAATATCTTGCGCACTTTTTCGAGATCGGTATCGAAGGGCACGGTGAATTTCAATTTCATCGTCACCCAGTCCCGGCTCATGTTGGTCAGCATGGACATGGAGCCATAGGGGACGATGTGCACCGGGCCGGTGGCGCCACGCAGCTGCAGCGACCTGATCAAGATCTTTTCGACCGTGCCTTCGGTTCCGCCCACATCGATGTACTCGCCGACGCGGAACGCGTCGTCCAACAGAAAGAAAACCCCCGATACCACATCCTTGACCAGCGTCTGTGCACCGAAGCCGATGGCCAGCCCCAGCACGCCCGCGCCGGCCAGAAGCGGCGTGATGTTGACACCGAGCTGGCTCAGCGCCAGCAGCACGGTGATGGTAATGATCGAGGCCTGCAGCGCCATGCGCACAATCGGCAGAATCGTCGCCATGCGGGACAGACCCATACCACCCGCCTCACCGCCCTCTGTCGCACCCTGTTCCACCGGGATTTCATGGGCCAGCCGTCGATTGATCCAGAGGTTGGTGACCTCCCAGGCCAGGTAGCCCGCCGCGAGGACGAGAAGAAAACCCACGCCGTTCGCGGCGATGGTCGAGCCCAAACCGGTTTCGGTCAGGTTGTAGAGGTTCAGTCCCCTGAGCTTCGCGATTAGGATAATCAGCAGCGCAAATAAGACTACCCGTCCCATGCGCACGTAACACAGGCGGGTTTCCTTGTACGCTTTCTCCGCGACGGCGCCCTCGCCGGCCATAGCCGGTACCAGATTTGCCGCTATTCCCCGCACCATGGTATCCAAAAACGGTGCAACGACGATCAGCGCCAGCGACACCGCGCTGCGGCCCGGCGATATCGTTTCCGCCCCCATGCTCAGCGAGAATTGCTTCGTCAACCAGTCGAGGGCAATGTAAATGATGGATAAACCGGGCCACCAGGCGGCCACCCGTTCCAGCCCGGGGGTCAGGTGCTGTTCGTCGCCCTTGATGATGTCGGTCAGGCCACTGCGCGCTCTCCACGTGACATAGATGACCCAGGCCGTGATGAGCAGGCCTGCCCAGAATCGAAACGTTACCCGAACATCGATCCTGAAGTAATTCATTGCGGCGGCAACAAACAGCACCGCGCCAATGACGGCTGCAATGAGAACCATCTGCTTGTAGATGTAGTTCGCCGTCTGATCGTCAGTGGATACCAGACGCAGGTCCGAACGGTTTGGAGCGAGAACGAAGCGTAGAATCGCCGCTGAAAATCGGGGTATCAGAACGGCATGTAGGAAGAACGTCGTGGCGATCAGTTCATCCAGTTCATTGGTGTATAGAAGATGTGCCGCGAACAGCGCCGCAACGGTAAAAACGATCAGGCTGCTGATCTGCACCAGGGCCCGGAATGAGAGCAGCTTCAGGATATCAGCGAGACCGTCCGGACTGGTTTCCCGGATATCGCTGCGCCACTTTACGGTGGCGCGATTGTAGGCCCATTCCGTTGCCGCGGCGATGACGATGATGAGCACGAAGATACCGACCAGCAGTAAGCCACCGTCGAAGTCCCTGCCTTCAAAGAGGGATGTAATTGCCGTACCGATACCGGCAAACATTTCGGGCAGATTGACGGCCTGCGCCACCAAATAGTCGCCGATTCCCTCTAACCGACCTTCGATGGACTCGATGAATGAAGCGTCCCCGGCAGCAGTGGGGGTTTCCGCTACGGTGGCGGCGGACTTGCTCAACAGCGTGATCAGACTGGACAATGCCTCCGTCTGTTCCGCGTCGAGCTTCGACACCAGTTCGCTGATGGCTTCAGGACCAAGCGCCTCGGGAACGACGACCTCTTCACTCCCGGCCTCGCTGCTCCGGGCGGAAGCCTGTCCACCCTGTGTGACCATCAAACAGGTAAATAGCAGTGCGGCAAACAGCGTCGTTATCTTGAGAATTTTCATTTCGTTTGCCAAAAGGTTGATCGGATTGGTGCCACCAGCCGGAATCCAATTGCCGTATTTTCCGCCCGGCGAAGATTGAATGGCAATTAATGCAAGCTAGCACGATTAGCTGAACGAGCCAAGCATCCTCGGGATAGACTCACTGGGTCTCCCGCAGCGTTCATCGCTGTGGAAATGATCCACGTCGGTCGACCAACTGAGCGACAATCAATCCTGCCAGCACCAGCACACCTCCGATAATTTGCCCGGCACGCGGCATGACACCCAGCACCATGGCGATCAGGATGGCCACGATCGGGACCAGATTGAGATACATTGAAGCAACGCCGAGACCCATAATTGCGACGCCCCGGTGCCACAATGTAACCGCAATGACCAGCACACCTATCGCCAGATAGAAGAACAGAACAAGGTCGACGCTGTTGATGCCGTCGAGCGGCCTGTACGTCGCCCCGAACAATACAGCCAACCCGTACACGAAGATCAAGATCGGAAGCGTCGCAATCACACTCAATGCCGTAATTCGAAACTGCGAGCAATTCGGCAGCCATCGCTGCGCCATCAGCGAGTACCAGGCCCAGCAGATGATGGCGAACAGGATCATCGGCTCGCCGCCGCTCAGGTTCAATGCGGCACCGCCTTCCCGCCAGTCGACAGTGGCGAGGACACCGCCCGGAACGACCAGGAACAGACCCGCGAGCACTCCACTCGAAGGCCGAGCGCCCCCGATCCCCCAGGCAACCAGACCATTGACTATCGGACTGCCCGCAACGATCAACGCGGCGGTTACCGGGTTCGACCACGCCACGCCGAACATATAAAACACGGCGAAGCCGCTGGTGCCCAGGCCGAGCCCGAACAGCCTGACGACACTACCTCGCGATAGTGCAGGCCCGCCCGGTTCAAACACGCGCAGTAATACCCAGATCACGGGCAGCGCAACGAGGTAGCGCACCAAGGCCAGAAAAAACGGGTCCCACCTCTCCGCCAGCTGGTTCACCACCGGCACCTGTGCGCCCCACAGCAGCGCGACCAGCAGCATGCCGAGACTGGCAGTCAGCAGCGATGGTCGTTCGCTCATAGCGTTGAATCCATGTTTCCCCGGACATCGTGTATAGTCAGGACGGCCACGATTCTTGCAGTAAGCGGAGCAAATGTCATGACCACCTCGACTCACCAGGGCGGCCGCCGGTGCGCGTAATTGCGTGTCATCCCACGACCTGCAAACATCGATCCGGCAGGCTCCGGTAGCTTCCCGACACCTTTAATTGCGACTCGTTTACGGATACGTCGCGTTCGCGCGGCGCCACGCCCGCTTTCTCGCCTTCGGGTGTCTGCTGACATTGGTATCGAGTGCGGGGCAAACCCATTTCATCGGGATATTCGGGCCTGAAATACGGCAAACCTTCCAACTGACCCATACCCAATGGGGCGGCATCTACCTGATCGGCACGCTTTCCAGCGCGCTCGTCCTGCCCTGGAGCGGGCAACTCATCGACCGCGTAGATCTTCGCCGCTATGTCGCCGCCGTTGTGGTGGGTCTCGCCCTGGCTTGCGTGACGATCAGCCTTGCGCCAACCGTAATCGCACTCACCTTTGCAATTTTTTTACTTCGCCAGTTCGGCCAGGGACTCAGCAGCCATGCGGCGATCACATCAATGGCGCGCTACATGACCGGCGATCGAGGCAAGGCCATCGCGATCGCGTCCATGGGATTTTCGCTCGGCGAGGCCGTGCTGCCGTTTCTTGCCGTTATAGCCATTGCCGCGGCAGGCTGGCGCCCGTCCTACCTGCTGACCGCACTATGCGTGATTTCGTTGCTGGCGATCATTTTGTGGTTGCTGCGCGGTCAGAGCGAACGTCATGCGGCACATATCAGCGCGATGCAAAGGGAAGACGAGCGTACCCTGGTGAGCAAGTCACGGCGCGAGATGCTGAGCGAAGGTCGTTTTTATCTGATACTTCCCGCAGTGCTGACTCCGTCGTACGTCCTCACGGCACTTTTTTTTCACCATCTTTCGCTTGCCGAAGGCAAAGGCTGGTCCGGCCTCTGGGTGACCAGTAATTATTGGGTATATGCACTTTGCACCGTAATGACGTCGCTGATTGCGGGGCCGTTGATCGACCGCTTCACCGCCGCCCGCGTGGTTCCTTTTTATCTCGCTCCGTTGATCGCCGCGCTGTTGCTGCTAGTGCCCGCAAAGGATCCCTTATGGGTGATCCCGTACATGGTCCTGATCGGCATCAATACCGGCATTTATTTCACCGCAATCAGCGCCCTGTGGGCCGAACTCTACGGCGCCCGGTATCTTGGCGCAATCAAGTCGCTGGTGGGTTCACTGGGCGTCTTTGCCAGCGCGATGGGTCCGGTCACCATTGGCGCCATGCTCGACCGGGGCTTCGGCATCGAAGACGTGAGCCTCGCTTTTGCGGTATGGTGCACGCTGACAACGTTACTGTTGATTGCCGGCCTAAGAAGGTTCCGTCGGCAATGAACCTATTGTCGGTGCCGCGGTGTACAATTGACATGAAATGTTGGCGTAACCCGTCGACCAAAGATAAACCCAACGGAACCTGACAGAAAGATTACGAATGAAGCAAACAAGACTATGGTTGGCACTGACGGCATGCCTGACGATTGCCGTAATTTCGGGCTGCGGCGGCAGCGGAGTCGTTGTCGACTACGCGCCGGTATCGAGGTGCAATTCCATCGATCTCGACCCGGGTGAATGCCCACGATGATCATGTAGGCCGACGCATCCCGGCAAGGGCGCCGCTCCGATACCAGCTCGCGTGATACCTTTGCAACACGCAGAAACGATGACCCCGACCGAACTGCTGCCATATCAACAGTCGGCCTGGGCGGCGCAGCGCGAGCATGTTTTGCACCATTCTTCTTTTTACAACGCACTATGGCGTGGACGTAATCCACCTGAGGACCTGCGCGATTTGCCGTTGCTGCCGCTGTCGTCGAAAACACAGCTGCGGAAGTCCCAGGCAAATCACCCGCCTTTCGGGGACTATCTGGCGACCAGCCCTGAATCGGTATCTCGACTCCACCGCACATCCGGAACGACCGGTCAGGCCATGAACCTTGCACTGTCCGAAAGGGACTGCGGGATCGTGGAGTCGGTTGGGGGGCGCAGCCAACGTGCCGCGGGGCTGACCCCAGCGCACACGGTCGTCCACTGCCTCAACTACCAGATGTGGATGGGCGGGGTGACCGACCATCTGACACTGGAGCGAACCGGGGCGACAGTGGTGCCTTTTGGCGCAGGAAACACGGAGCTGTTGATCCGCACGATCCGTGAGATCGGCATCAACGCCATCTCCTGCACCCCCTCCTACCCCGCGGTCCTCGAGCGTGTACTGGCGGAACGATTCGCCGACGTTCGACCCCGGGACCTCGGGCTAAAGCTCGGTCTGTTCGGCGGTGAGGCGGGGCTTGATGATCCCGCGCTGCGCGAGCGCATCCTCGTCACCTGGGGCATGGAACCGCGCAACGCCAACTACGGGGTATCGGACGTCTTCTCGAATTTCGCCGCGCAGTGTGCACTCGATACCCGGCTGCACTTCCTGGCGGGTGACGTCCTGTATCCCGAACTAATCGACCCCGGGAGCGAAGCGCCGTTCGACATCGAACCCGGCCAGCGGGGCGAACTGGTGCTGACACATCTGCGAAGGGATTGCCAACCCCTGGTTCGCTTTCGCACCGGCGACATCGTTGCCGTCGATGAAACGAACACCTGCGAGTGCGGCCGCAGCGGCATGCGTTTCCGTGTCATCGGCCGCAGCGACGACATGGTAATCATTCGCGGAATCAACCTCTTTCCGAGCATGGTCGCCGCGGTAGTCACAGGCTTCGCGGAACTGTCGGGCGACTACCGCATCGTCCTCGACCACGAACCGCCGCATGATTTTCTGCCGATCCGGGTGGAACTGGCCGAGGGTCGGAAAAACGAAATCGGGCTCGCCGATGCAATCGAGCAAGTCATCAAATCCAGGCTGGGCGCCACAGCAAAAGTCACTACCCTGCCGCACGGTTCGTTCCCGGTAACCGAAGGGAAAACGCGGCGGGTCATCCGGAGCTATAGATGAATCCATTCGACTATCGGACCGTGCTGAGCGAGATCGATGAACACGGTGTGCGAACCATCTCCCTGAACCGGCCGGATTCCCTGAACGCTATGAACCGGCAGCTGATCGACGACGTTGCGCGGGCCTTCGACGACGCCAATGCCGACGGGTCGACGAGGTCAATCATCTTTACCGGTGCGGGTCGTGCATTCTGCGCCGGCGACGACCGCAAGGAACACAGTCAACCTGAAAACGAAGCGGAAGCCCGCGATCTGGTCGGGGCAATTCAACACGCGACGCGCAGCATTGCCTTCGGAGCCAAGCCTACGGTCGGCGCCATCAAAGGCTGGGCGGTGGGCGGCGGATTCGAATGGGCGATCAACTGCGACTTCCCCATCTGGGCCAATGGCGCCAGAGGATTTTTCCCCGAAGTTTCGCTCGGCATATTCACCACCGGCGGTGTGACCTCATTGCTGCCCGCGATGGTCGGCCTCAACAGGGCCCGCGAGATGCTGTTCCTCGGACAGCAGTACGAGGCCGGTGAACTGCTCCAATTCGGCGTCGCGTGGCGCGTCGTCAGCGGCGACCGGCTGATGGAAGAAGCGGCTACCGTGGCCCGGAAGCTAAGTGCCCTGCCTTCTGAATCGGTGCGAGCGATGAAGCGCGTGCTAAATCAGGTTGCAATGACCGATCTGAACAGAGCCATCGAGTTGGAAACCGAAGCAACGGTGGACGCATTCCTGAATCCGGAGACCACCCGGCGTATGAAGGATTTCTGAATTGCTACAGACTGTAAATCGTCCCGGTTGACGTAAATTCGATTTCGTCCGTTTTCTCTTGTAATAATTCACCAATCATAATAATTTGCCGCCAGGCGGCAAGTATCAGGAAAAATCCCCACTTGTGTTATTCGCGTCGAATTTTGCAGAATCAAATATCACCACCGATCGGGATCCGTCCCGATCCACCCCTGGAGGAGAGAACGCAATGCAGACGAAGCAGCGAAACAAACTGATTTTAAATCCCGATCGCAGGCAGTTCCTGCAGACTTCCGGCGCGCTGGGATTCGCCGCGGCCACCGGTGCACTGCCACAGATCGTCTACGCGCAGGGCAAGAAGATCCTGAAAGTTCGCGCCTACGCCGACATGCGCAGCCTGGACCCCGCGCTCTCCCAGGGAATCACCGACGAGGAAATTCACAGCTGCATCTATAGCAAGCTGATCCAGTACAAGCCCGGTCGTGAATGGGGCTGGCAGCTCGACGCAGCGGAGTCCTTAGAGCAGTTAGACGATACCCACATCAAGTTCAAGCTCAAGCAGGACATCATGTTCACCAACGGCTACGGCGAGATGACCGCCGAAGACGTCAAGTACTCCTTCGAGCGGATACTCGACGAAAAGGTCGAGTCCACCAACAAGCCGGACTGGGGTTCACTGAAAGAAGTCGTCGTCGACGGCAAGTACGAGGGCACCATCGTATTCGATGAGCCCTACCCGCCCGCCTGGAACATCGCCCTGCCCTATATCGTTGGCAACATCGTCTGCAAGAAAGCGTGGGAGGAAGCCGGCGGCAGGATCGACACCACCACCCCCTGCGGCTCCGGTCCCTACGTGCACAAGGAATGGCAGCCCAAGCAGAAGACCATCCTTGCGCGCAACCCGGACTGGCACGGCGGCACCGCGGCCTTCGACGAGATTCACATATTCCCGATCGACGACGAGAACACCGCGCAGATCGCCTTCGAATCCGGCGACATCGACTACACCCGGGTTTCCCTGAGCGCGGTGGTCAACCTAAAAGCATCACCACCGGAGAACTCGACCGTTGAAGACTATCCCTCGCTTTACTACGTTTGGGTGGGAATGAACGTCGAGAACGAGGTGACTTCCAATCAGAACCTGCGCAAGGCCATCCAGCACTGCATTGACGTGCCTTCGATTCTGCAGGCGTCCTACTTCGGCGCCGCCGGCGCGGCCACCGGCATCATCGCGCCTGGGCTAATCGGCCACCGTGAAAAAAGTATGGTTCCTCCCACCGCCGACATCACCAAGGCGAAGGAATATCTCGCCGCCGCCGGTATGGACAGCGCCTCGGTCACGCTCGATGTTCTCAACAAGGCCGCCAACGTCACCACCGCACAGGTCATTCAAGCCACTTGTGCACAGGCCGGTATAAACGTCGACGTGAACCTGCACGAGTCCGGTGCATTCTGGTCTCTCGGAGACAAGAGCGCCGGCGAACGCTACAAGGATGTGCAGCTCATCCTGAATCGCTTCTCCATGGCTCCGGACCCCTCCTATGCCACGGCGTGGTTCGTCACCGATCAGCGCGGCGTCTGGAACTGGGAGTGGTACAGCGACGCCGAGTTCGACAAACTGGAAGCGGCTGCCAAAGCCAACTCCGACCAGGCCGCACGCCACCAGATGTATCAGAAAATGCAGGACATGATGGAAGAGAGCGGCGCCTACCGCTTCATCACCCACGAGGCGACGCCGGTGATCTATCGCAACACCATTAAACCGGCGTTCCGGCCGGACGGCCTGCCACTGCTGCGCAACTTCTCCGCGGCCTGATCGCCCCGATCGGGGGCGCGAGTGCTGTTCTACCTGATCAAGCGCCTCGCGCTCGGTGTGGTTATCGTCATGCTGGCGGTGACCCTGCTGTTCTGCATGATCCACCTGGTGCCGGGCGATCCCGCACGCATCCTGCTCGGGCCGCGCGCGACGCCTGAACTCATCGCCGGCATGTCCGCCCGGATGGGCCTCGATCAACCGCTGCCGATTCAGATCCTGCTGTTCTTCGGCAACCTGTTTCGCGGCGACCTCGGCATGGACGTCATCACCAATCGGCCCGTCGCCGACATGGTGTTCGGTCAGCTGCCCTACACGCTCTGGCTGATCTTCACCGCCATAGGCTTCGCCATGGTGATCGGCATCCCTCTCGGCTGCTACTCGGCGCTGCACCGTAATACGCTGATCGATCGCGTCACCGGCGTACTGTCGGTCGCCTGCATTACCGTACCCGCATTCGTGGTGGCGCTGTACTCGCTGCTCATATTCGCCGTCACTTTGAACTGGTTCCCTGCGGTGGGCGCGGGTGAGCAAGGCAATTTCTGGGATCAGGTTAGGCACATCGTACTGCCCGCCCTCGCCATCGGCCTGTCCTGGATCGGCTACCTGGCGCGGCTGGTGCGCGCCTCCATGTTGGAGGTGATGGGCGAGAACCATATCCGCACCGCGCGCGCCTACGGCCTGCCGGAGCGCGTTGTGGTGTTTCGCTATGCCCTCAAACTGGCGGTGCTGCCCACCGTCACCGTCATCGGCGTCGGCATGGGCTTCCTGCTGTCGGCGGCCCTGTTTACCGAGATCGTCTTTGCGCGCCCCGGCATCGGCAAGCTCATCTTCGATTCCATCACCACCCGCAACTACCCGGTAGTCATGGGTTCGGTGCTGGTCAGCACCGTCCTGTTCGTCATCAGCACAACGCTGTCCGACCTCGTCAACGCGTGGCTCGATCCGCGCATCCGGTCGTCGCTGTGATCGACATCCTGCGGCGAATAACCCGCGAGCCGCTCGGCATGATCGGGCTCGTCCTGGTCGTGCTGATCGTGATCAGTGCGCTGCTTGCCGGCGTCATCGCGCCCTACGACCCCATCGAACTGCGCATTGTCGACCGACTGCAGGGCCCATCGGCCGCCCACCTGCTCGGCACAGACCAGCTCGGGCGCGA
Source organism: Gammaproteobacteria bacterium (assembly GCA_024639325.1). Lineage (GTDB taxonomy): Bacteria > Pseudomonadota > Gammaproteobacteria > Arenicellales > JAANXG01 > JAHEKE01. The sequence continues at coordinate 8,285 of JAHEIO010000009.1, read as the reverse complement.
TCTCTTCTCGCGGGTGCTTTACGGCGGTCAGGTCGCGCTCAAGGTGGCGCTGATCTCCATCGGCGCCGCCCTCGGCGTCGGCGTGTTGTTTGGCATGATCGCCGGGTTCGGACCGCGCTGGCTGGACAACATCATCATGCTGTTCTTCGACACCATCCGCTCCTTCCCCACCGTGATGTTCGCGCTCGCCACGGTGGCGCTGGTGGGCCCTTCGCTGGAAACCGTCATCGCCGTCATCGTGGTGACGACCATCCCCAACTACGGCCGGGTTGTACGCACGCAGACTCTGTCGATCAGGTCCAACGAGTTCATCAAGGCGGAGCGGGCCATGGGCGCTTCGATGGTGCGCATTCTCGGTGTGCACGTATTGCCCAATGTAATCGGTCCGCTGATGATCCTCGCGTCCATGGACATCCCCACCGTCATCGCGCTGGAGGCAGGCCTGAGTTTTCTGGGCATGGGAGTCAAGCCGCCCACGCCGTCCTGGGGCAGCATCCTCAATGACGGCTACACCCTCATCCGCAACACGCCCTGGCCCATCATCGCGGGAAGCATTCCCCTGGTGCTGATTACCCTGGGCTTTACATTTCTCGGGGAATCGCTGCGCGACCTCATCGACCCCAAGCTCAGGAAGAATATTTGAACGACGCGCTCCTCACCATTCGGGATCTGTCGGTGCACTACCACACCGACCGCGGCGAACTGAAGGCGATGCGGCACGTGAACATGGATGTGCCGGGCGGGTCCATTGTCGGCGTCGTCGGTGAAAGCGGCTGCGGCAAGTCGACGCTGATCTCCTCCATCATCCGGCTGCTCGCATCCAACGCGATTATCCCGTGCGGCAGCATCACCTTCGAGGGCCGCGACCTGCTGGGCCTCTCCCGGGAAGAAATGCGCCGGCTCCGCGGCGACCGCATCTCCATCGTGTTCCAGGATCCGATGTCCACCTTGAATCCGGTGCTGTCCATCGGCCGCCAGATGGTGGACATCCAGTACCGCAGCAGTGCGTCCCGTGCGCATAAGATCAAACGCGCGACCGAGATGCTGGCCAGTGTCGGCATCTCCGACCCCGGCAGCCGCCTCAAGCAGTTTCCCCACGAGTTCTCCGGGGGCATGCAGCAGCGCATTTCCATTGCCATGGCCCTGCAGGCCGAACCCGCGCTGCTCATCGCGGACGAGCCCACCACCGCACTCGACGCCACCCTCGAAGTGCAAATCATCCACCTGCTGAAAAAACTGCAGACCGACATCGGATGCTCCATCCTCTTCATCTCGCACCACCTCGGCGTCATCGCCGAGCTCTGCGACTACGTGGTGGTAATGTACGCGGGCGAGGTGGTTGAAGAAGGCACCACGCGCGAGGTGTTTCACAACCCCGCACATCCTTACACGGAAAGACTGCTGCGCTGCGACCCGGCCAGCATCGCCACCAAGACCCGGTCACTGCCGACCATCCCGGGCGAGATCCCCGACCTGGTTACGCTTCCGCAAGGCTGCATCTTCAAGAACCGCTGTGAGCACGTCATGACGCAGTGCGAACACTTGGTACCAGCGTGGATCGAGTCCCACTCCGGACACTTCGTCAGCTGCCACCTCGCAGCCAAACCCGGCAATGACTGACGTCCTCGAGGTCAAGAACGTGCGCGTGCGCTTCCGCGTGAAGTCCAATTTTCAGGCGCTCGTGCAGGGAATCGAAGACCCGTTCATCGATGCCGTACGTGACGCCTCGTTCGCAATCTTGGAAGGCGAAACCTTCACCCTGGTCGGCGAAAGCGGATCCGGCAAATCGACGCTGGCACTGGCGGTCGCCGGTCTGCTGCCCGCCGAGGAAGGCTCTGTCAGGTTTGGCGGCGCCGAGGTCACCACCATGGATCACGCCGCGCTTCAGGCCTACCGCAAACAGATCTCTTTCATGTGGCAGAACCCGGTGGGGTCATTGAGCCCGCGCCTCAGCGTCGGGTCGCTGATCACCGAGCCCTACAAGATCCACAAACTGGCGGAGCGCGATCTCAAGGCCGAGTGTGCGCGGCTGCTCAAGATGGTCGGTCTGCCGCGGGAGTTTTCGACGCGCTACCCCCATCAGCTGAGCGGCGGCCAGGCGCGCCGGGTCGGCGTAGCGAGGGCGCTTGCGTTGAATCCGAAACTGATCATCGCCGACGAACCTACCGCCGGGCTGGACGTCTCGGTGCAGGGTGAGATCCTGAATCTGCTGAACCGGCTGCAGGACGAACTCGGCGTGGCCATGTTCATCATCACCCACAATCTCAATATCGTGCGGCACATCTCCGACCACACCGCCATTATGTACCTGGGCCGCTTCGTCGAACTGGGTCCCACCGACGATATCTTCGAGCAGCCGAGACACCCCTACACCCTGGCCCTGCTCTCGGCCAACCCCGAACCCGACCCGGACGCGGCAATCAGCCGCATCGAACTGAAGGGCGAGGTGCCAAGCCTGATGGACCGACCCGGAGGGTGCGAGTTCCACACCCGCTGCCCTTTTGTCGGCGATGGCTGCGACACCAACCCGCCTCCCCTCTTTACCGTCAGCGGCGCGCACACCCTCACCTGCCACTACCCTCGAGGATAGCCCCATGCGCTGCGTAGTCGCCCTCGTACAGCACGAGACAAACACGTTCTCGCCCCTGCCCACGCCGTTGAGCGCGTTCGCGGGCGACGAGATGACCAAGCCCGCATATTGCACCGGGATACCGGTGCAATATGCGGGCTAAAGAACGTGCGTCAGCGGGTCGACTTCTCCTGCGTGCACTGAAGCCACGATGCCACGGTCCAGGCGTCGCAGATCACGCACCAGTTGGCCCGCCACCAGGTACTGGAAATGTTCCGCCAGTTCGGTGTGCTGGTTGTAGAGCAGTTCGAAGGCCGGCTTCGGCAGCGACGCCACGACCACCGGCGTGAGCGTGCGGCAGGTGGAGTATCTCCGCCGGTCGTCGATCAGCGACTGCAGACCGAACACATCGCCCGCGGTCAATACCCCGAGGTCATCGAAACCGCGACCGGATTTGTGCGTGTGAGACACCCGAACCTGCCCGTCCATCAAAATGTAAAATTCGTGGCCTTTCTTCCCTTCTCTCAACAGCACGTGGTTGGCCGGGAACCGGTCCACGCGCAATGCCCGTTCGAGCACGGTGATGTCGGATTGGGTAAACCCCTCGAAGGCCGGGTTGGTGCGCAGGAATTCAGGCAGATCCATATTCAGGCTCCACTGCGGGCGGCTATGCCGAGCAGGCTTTTGGCGACTTCGATCAGGGACGTTCGTGCAACCGCTGCGGCCGGATCCGAGTCTCCCTCGATTTTTTCGTTGTCGATAAATGCAACCGTCTTGTGCAGCCGCGCAGACAGGTCTCGGCACAACATTTGCAGGAGAACGCTGGTCAATGCCGGTGAGCTTCGCCGCAGTTCGATGAACTCGTCATGCGACAAGCTGAGCAGGACGCAGCCATCGAGCGCCACCACGCTCGCCGCGGCGGGGGCGGGCTGAATCATGCCCATCTCTCCGATCCACTGGCCGGGTCCGAAATCACCCAGGATTACGCACTCATCCGCGGACTCCAGACTGACCCTGACGCGGCCGGCGCAAATGAAGTACATCGTATCGTTCTCGATCCCGGACGAAATGACCTGATCCCCAGAGTCGAGTTCGATCTCGGAAACCGTTCGAAGCAGGAGCTCGAGCGCCTCGTCCGCCACTTTTTCCAGAGCGGGGAACCTATTTCTTAAAACGTCAGGCGTCATCGACCGGGTCTCGGCTGTCATTTGACAACAATCTTACCCACCGGCCGGAAATGTGGCATGACTCAGATCAATCTGAGCACAATACCGGCGGTAAGGATACGCACCCGGGTCATGTATCCAGGTGCGCCTGAACCGCCCTTTGAAACGCACAATAGTCACAGTCCTCGCCCGGTGCCGGGATGTGATCCGCGACCAGACACGCACGCACCGCATGAAGAGCCGGTTCCACCCAGGCATCGTTCCCCTCGTATGGTATCAACTTGGTTATGAATTCGAGTCGATTGTTGAATCCCGGCTTGCCTTTGTCCCCGTTGGCATAGACGAAGTATCCCGTGCTCGATACCTGGAACCCCTTGCACCGCAGCAGCCATTGATAGAACTCCATCTGCCGCCGGTAACCGATCTGCCAGGCCGCATCGAGGGTGATTTCGCCGTTCTTGCTGGTCGACTTGTAGTCGACCACGATCAGCTCCCCCGCCGGGTTGATCCACACATCGTCCACCGCGCCGGTCAAGCGCAGGTTGGTCGGATCGTGCAGCACTTGAACACCCTTGAAATTCTCCCGCCACTCGTCGAGGGACGCATGCTGATAAGGGATCGCATCGACGTCGTATTCCACCATCAGCGGGTGCGGCTCACCCAGCGCACGATAATGATCGAACTCTTTCTTGAGCAGATGATCCACGGCGGAATTCAGATTGAAAGGAAAACCCGGCGGCTGCCCCGTGCCCAATACCCGGTCGATGTAAAAACAGCGCGGGCAGTTCAGATAGAGATCGATCTTGGAACGCGACAACTTGAACGGCCTGTCACTCGCGGAATCGAAAAGATTTCGGCTGCGCTGCGGTTTATACGGAGGCATAGCTTTCGATTTTAAACCGACCGGCGGATACGTTGGAAATACCAGGATACAAAACCACAAGTTTTACCTTAAAATCGCAGACTATTTCAGGAATTCAATAACACAAGAGTGGAAATCGACATGAATAAACTAGTCGCTGTTGTAATCGCGGCCGCCATCACGCTGGCGGCCGGTTGCGGGAGTAGTGATCCGCAGTCCCTGGCCAGTCAAATCGAAGAGTTGACCGAAAAAAACTATCCGATGACCGATGAGAAAAAGGAACAACTGGCCAACTTCACGAACCAGGGCAACGAAGCGCTCAGCCAGGGCAAGACCGAAGAGGCGGTGAAAGCCTTCGAGCAGGCCGTTACGATACTCGAAGAGGCGGAAGACACCGCCCTGTTCAATAAGTCAGAGTAGACGAAACACTACCTGACAATACCGAGAACGGCTACCGTTAGAGGGCTAATATCCGGACGTGGGGTATTTAGTGCGCCTCATTCCTCATTGATCGTACCGCAAATGATACGACTCCTGCGGTGAGTTGTTGTCTGTTTGAGCATGCTCGGTCGTTATCGCACGCCCCTCGCTGTCGTAGGCAAAGGTCGCAAACCGGTCTCCATTGGCATCCGTGATTCCGGTGAGGGCGTGGGGATGATCGGTATCCTCGTAGTGATAGATTCTGGATGTGCCATCCGGATACTCTACCCTCGCAAGATTGTTGTTTTCATAGGTATAGCGATAAACCAGATTACCCGGCACCGTCGCGGCCTCGATGTGTCCGCTGTCGTCATACGTCAATGACAGGGTGTGGCCGAACGGACCCGTGACTCCCGCCACGCGGCCTTCCCCATCGTATTGGTACATGGTCGTCAGGCCCGACGCGCTCTTTTCAAAAACAAGTTTGCCGGTATAGTCGTATTCTTCCGTATCGCCGTTCCTTAGTTGCAGGGTGAATCCTTCATCCTCCACGAGGATGAATTCCGAATCCGGGTCGCCTTGCCATTCGCCTCCCTGCCTGGTGAACGGGTCCTGCCAGCCTGCACCACTCTGAATCAACAGATTGTCGCCATCGATCAGGAGCTTTTTGACAAATCCGGCCGTCCAGCCGGTACCGAAACCAAAATCCTGCCGCTGGGCACTGTGATAGGACCGCGTCAGGTCAATGCCCGTATCGCTCACCGAATAGTCGGTTTCCACCTGGTACTTGTTGCCTGTTGCCGCATCACAGGGGTTTCCCACAGCCGAGCCCGAATTCTCACAGGCTGGCGGAACGATACATTGCCCGCGCTTCAAGAGTGTGCCAGCGGGACAGTTACATTCCCCGGTAAGCAGATCGATGACGCTTGCGTCGGAACATGCTTTTCCAAGATATTGATATGTCCATTGGTCAAGTAAAGATGTACTTCGGTAAGTGTCATCCTCGCAACTGAAGTAGCGCCTTATACATAAATAGTGATGCAACCACTCGGAATGATAATTACGCTCGCAATATTCAACGGGGAGACCATAAACATCAATGCATGGATCCGGCTTTTCTGAAGCGAATCTTTGCACATGCGCGTATGCACAGGTTTCCGCGCCCGTGCTTTCCGTGCCAAATGCCAGGTAGTCTTCTCGCGGGAGTTGACATCCCCAAACTTCGATATCTGCACCGGCGTCATCGATGAATCCATGACCCAGCGCCGCAATCAAACCAAGAAAAATGATCGTCCTCGTTGCATTCCGTTGCCAATTCGATGTTCGGCCATGCATCCTTATCCCTCCATGGATTCAGACAGATTACAGGTACGATGAAAGCTACCATTGAAATCCAAAAATATCCTCACCCAAATGGGTGAAATATGCATTTACAAAGCGAAAACGGAACGCATGTTCTGGCTTCAAAATGAGTCAATAACCCGAACTTTCGAACGTATTCAGGGCCACTCTGTATCGCGTGTAAATGGATTCAGCCACCTTTCCCCGGTACACCCGATCCAGGCTGACGAACTTGCCGAGCTGGCTCGAGTGGCCGCGGCTGGTGAACGCCCCGACCGCATGCCCTTCCGCATTCAGCCGGTTCATGTCGTTCACGTTGGAGGCCTTGTCCGCGCAGGACAGGGCGAGCACGTCCTCCGCCGCATGCCGTATATTTTTAAGGTACACCGCGTTGCGCTCCTCCCACGTTTGGTGCATTCCCGGCTCCGTGACCGCACACACCAGACTCACCACGCGCTCGTTTGAGATTTCCGCTGCGAGCATCTCCCTGGTGTAGTCACAGTCCTCGATCACGTCGTGCAGATACCCCGCAGCCACCACCGGCGCGGTGTATCCGGCATCCTGCAGCATCCAGGCAACCTCGGTCAGGTGCAGAAAATAGGAAGGCTTGTCCACGCTCCCCGGGCCTTTTCGAAAGTGAGACCCGGCCTCTCGGGTGCGGTGCGCCTTTTCGGCCAGGCGCATTGCGCGCAACACCAGGTCATTCGTGTCTTTCATTGGAAACATCTCGATTAGGAGCGGTTTGACCAAAGAAACTATCATGCGGCCCCCTTGACATACAGCATCTATGAATCCGCGCCGGAATCGTCACCGAAATTGGGCAGACTTGCTCCAGCTCGGCGGCGTCATCATGCATTGAATCCAATTCCTCGGAGCCCTGAAATGGTTCCTGACGACTTTTCTCATTCAGCCTAGGAAAATTCAATACTTTTGCCGCTCCGGAATAACCCCCCGAACCCCGCCTTTCGGGTTGGGCATATCGCCTTGGTACCGCGGGATGAGATGGATATGCAAATGCAGGACCGACTGCCCCGCCGCGGACCCGATGTTGATGCCGATGTTGAACCCGTCGGGCTCGTACTTTTCCACAATCAGGTTTTTCACGGACTCGACAAGACTCCAAAGCGCCTGTCTCTCTTCGAGGGTCGCTTCGAAATAGCTGGAGAAGTGGCGTGTCGGGATGATCAGAGCATGGCCTTTGCCGACAGGGTGGCCGTCCCAACGTGCGAAGCACAATTGCTCCGTCATAAAAATGCAATCAGAATGCGGATTGCAGAAAATACAGTTTGATTGGTTCATGCCCCGTGTCCTTCATTGTTATTCATAGTATTTAATTCACAGGGGACACAATACTTAACCAGCTTAGAACACTTGCGCCAGAGCGGTGTTTTGTATCGTGCCCCCTTACTATTAGCACTATGCTTCCAGGGTTATTTGATAGCCGGCATGGCTTCTCACATTCATCACCGTATTGTCGTCGAAGATCAGGTACTGGCCCTTGATCCCGATGAGCTGTTTTTCGATCTCGGGCACTTTGTCGAGTTTCAAGCTGGTGACTTTTTCCGGATAGTGCAATACGGGGTAATCGATCGACGTGACCGTATCGTCCGCGGAACCATACTGCTTGAGCTCATCGGGAATCAGTTCTTTGAGCCTCAGTTTTTCCTCTTCCAGCGACGTGGCGTGGGCAAACACATTTTTCAGCATGTTCCGCCAATTGGTCTTATCCGCGATGTACGCCTTCAAGGCCACCTCTATCAATCCTGCAGCCTGCCGGTAGGGGGTCTCCGCCAACAAAAGCGCTTTCACGGCACCCTGATCTATCCAGCGGGTCGGGATCTGTGCCTTGCGGGTGACGCCGACCTTGATGCCGCTGGTCAACGAGAGGTACACGTAATGAGGTTTGACATGCCGTTCGACCTCCCAC
>JAHEIO010000142.1 GCA_024639325.1 Gammaproteobacteria bacterium | reverse complement strand
AGCGAGCGGGACCACGGACATCGAAGGGGTACTGGTGAAAGGCGCCCACGGCCCGAAATTTCTTCATGTCGTGGTGTTGATGCAGGTCTAGCCCGCATTTCTCACCAGGATCCCGAGCGATGGCGCAGGACAGGTGCCGATGAACGCCGGGCTGGAGTGAGATGCATAGCCTAGCTATGGATCGAATGAAGCCCAAGTACATCGGGGCCTGGACCAGCCAGCGCCGGGATAGGCGTTTCCAAGACACACTGTTTTTTGGACAAATCCATAGACCTCAATGTTCGCCATGCTTCACGAGATTCTATAGCCGCCTGGTGAGAAATGCGGGCTAGGGCGGCGGGAAACTCAGACTTTTCCATCATCAGCCTGCACCGGAGCGGTGGATCCATCAGTTATATGGACTTCACGCGCGGAGAAACCAAGCTGTCGCTGCTTGGTTTTACTGCCCTGGCCGCCGTAATTGCATTTCGTCTGTGGAAGGCGAAACAGGCTGCAACTCGAACCTGAATCGATCTAACTAATCCACTGGTACTTCTTCGCGTAACCGCTGTTCTCAGCCTTTCGCGATAACGTGTTTTATTGAAGGCCGGATCAACCGCGGAACATTCCCGTGCAGGAATTCCTGGAAACAACGACGACCTGACTCTGATGGTGGCGTTGTTCGGGATCCTTGTGGTGTCGGCCCTGGCGGAGTCGGCCTTCCCGAGAAGGCGGGAACCGAAGCCACTCGGGTATCGATGGGCGAACAACCTCGGGCTGTGAATTCTGGACCAGGTAAACACCGGGTGGGTTGCCGCGTTCGCTGCCGTCTGCGTTGCCTACAAGCTGCTGCGACAGACCATCAATATCTTTGCTCACAGCAACATCAGGGTTCCCGAGCCGATGGATCGCATACTTCGTCACTTCATTGTCACGCCGGATTTTCAGCGACTGCATCAGTGCAGCGACGGCGCGGATAATGATAAAGTGGATTATTTCGCATGGACGCCCGTAGCCTTGAGTTAAACTGCCTGCTTATACTGAGCAAATATGATGGATGAAACTTCACGGGAACTGACCGCTTTCGCATCGATCTTGGGTCTTGCCGGATTCATGCTCCTCGTCGTCGCCGTTGCAAGCACGGGTGCGATGTTCAAACCGGGGGCGTGGTACGAGGCGCTGGCCAAGCCGTTATGGACCCCGCCGAACTGGCTGTTTCCAGTGGCCTGGACAATCCTGTATTTAATGATCGCGGTTGCCGGGTGGCTGGTCTGGCGCGAGGCTGGCCTGGCGGGCGCGGGTCCGGCGCTGACGCTATATTTTCTGCAGCTGATTCTCAACGCGGCCTGGTCATGGTTGTTCTTTGGCCTGCACCGAATGGATCTGGCGATGATCGACATCGTGGCACTATGGCTTGCCGTCGCGGCGACCATCGCCGCTTTTTACGCGGTCAGTCTTCCGGCGGCACTTCTTCTCGTACCCTACCTCGCCTGGGTTAGCTACGCCGCGGCACTCAATTTCGCTATCTGGCAGGCGAACAGTTAACCCGCATTTCTCACCAGGGTAGGCGTTTCCAAGACACACTGTTTTTTAGACGAATCCATAGACTTCAATTTTTACAATGCTAAAAAAGCATCCATAGCCGCCTGGTGAGAAATGCGGGCCAAAAACCGGCGACATGCTGCCGTCTCCGTTGCAATACGCAGGCCGGGACGAGTTGAACAAATGTTTTCCAGGCAGGTATGAAACCAGTCAATGAAATCCTGAGCGTAAGTATTGTGGGATGCGGCTGGTACGGCTGGCCGCTGGCACACCGCCTGAAATCGTTGGGATGGAAGGTGAAAGGCAGCAAGTCTTCCAAAGCAGGCGTCGACGCCCTCTGTGGCAGCGGAATCGAGGGTTATCTGCTGGACCTGGATCCTCAACCCAAGGCCGACGTCCAGCAAGCGCTGTTCGATGCCGACGTACTCGTTGTAAATGTTCCTCCGCGCCGCCGGCCCGATCTTGGGCGCTACCACCTGGAGCAGATGCGTGCATTGAGTGGACTCATGGCAGGAAGCCGAATCGAAAAGGTACTTTTCATCAGCTCGACTTCGGTCTATCCTAACGTCAACCGCATCGTCACCGAGCACGAGCATCTGTCGCCGGACAAGCCGGCCGGAAAGGTGTTGAAGCGCGTGGAGGGTTTCTGGCGGGGAAATCCCCGGCTGCGGACCACGATTGTTCGATTTGCGGGCCTGGTCGGGGAGGGGCGCGATCCCGGTCGTTTTCTGGCGGGCAAGCGCGATGTCAAGAACGCCAACGCTCCGGTAAATCTCATACACCTGGATGATTGTCTGGCGATTACGATAGAGATTCTGAAACAGGACCTTTGGGGCGAGACGTTAAACGCGTGTTGTCCCGGGCACCCGACGCGCAGAGATTTCTATCAGGCGGCGGCCGGTAAAGCCGCACTTGTTGCCCCCACTTTTTCTGACGAGCCAACGACCGCGTTCAAGCAGGTCGATTCCAGTTTATTGACGCATCTTCTGGAATACCGTTTTCAACATCCGGATCCGATGGATTTTCCGTGACCGGCTGCGCTCCTCGCTCCAGACCGGCGCTCATTCAAACCTGTCCTGCGTCATCGCTCGCGATACTGGTGCAATATGCGGGCCAGAGTGCATCCCATTGGAGTTGGCCGGATACTTGAAAGGTTTGCGGAGATGCGGGAGGCCGTTGGAGGCGGGCAAATCAGGTGCAAACGTGACTTGGTGATCCGGCCATAAAATTTTCAATGTTGTCGATCAACTGATCCGACAGCGTCTGCATCGCTTCGGTGCTGGCCCACGCGGTGTGCGGCGTGAGGATAAAATTGCGCTGGCGGGAGAGTAGCACGAGTGGATGGTCGTCTGCCGGCGGCTCACTGGCAAGCACGTCGATGGCCGCGCCGGCGATCAATCCGTCGCGCACTGCCTTGACCAGATCGTCTTCGACAATCAGGCCGCCGCGCGCCGTGTTGATGATGATCGCATTGCGCTTCATTTCGCGAAATTCCGGCAGTCCGATCATACCGCGAGTACCGGGCACCAGGGGGCAATGCAGGGTGTGCACATCCGCGGTGCGAACCACTTCGTCGAACGGCGTGTAAAGCGGGCCGAACCCGTCGACACCCTTGTGAGCCGCAAAAACGACCTCCATGCCAAAAGCCCTTCCGAGCGCCGCCACCGACTGACCGATCGAACCTTCGCCGTAGATTCCCAGGCGCTTTTCGTACAGATCGAAAACCGGCTCGTTGAAGAAGCAGAACTGTCCGGAACGGTGCCATTTACCGGCATGCACATCTTCGCGGTAGCCGACCAGGTTTCGGCTCAGCGCCAGGATCAATGAGAACGCATGTTCCGGCACGGTGTGCACCGCATAGTTGCGGATGTTGCTGACCGTAATGCCGCGTTCACGACAATATTGAAGATCGATGTTGTCCAGCCCGGTGGCAGCTACCGCAATCAGTTTCAAGCGGCGGGCCCCGGCCAGGTTCCCGCGATTCACGCGAACCTTGTTCACAACAAGAATGCTGGCATCCTCCGCCCGACTGGCTACCTGGTCTGGTGCGGTACTGTCGTAATCCACCCATTCATGTGCAAATACCGGTGCTCGTACAATAATGTTCTGCGCGATGGTGGCGCGATCGAGAACCACGATTTTTTCCATTTTTTCGCTCCTGTCCAAGGGTATTCAGGCACATTGTGGATTTGAGCGCCGCGACTTGCGAGGACTGAACTCACCTTTTCGTTAGTCATCGAGGAATGGTTTGAAAGACCTAACGCGCTTGGATGGCAATTTTTGGTATGTTGTATACAAGTATACTAGTTTGTTGGCCGCCAAGGGGGTTCGCAACGCGTTGTGCGCACTTGGCAAACTGGTCCGAGCCTATGCGTCTGTTGATTACATTCTCCGCCCTGTTCATATCGGTCGCGCTGCTGCAATTGAGCTCCGGCGCCATAGGGCCTCTCGACGTGCTCTCGGGAACCCAGGAAGGGTTTACCAGGTCGCAGTTAGGTCTGCTGGGTTCATCTCACTTTCTTGGCTTCTTTGTCGGATGTTGGTGGGCGCCGCGACTGATGGGCTCCGTGGGCCATTCCCGTACCTTTGCCGTGTTCGCGGCAAGCGGCGCCATCGGCGCTATCGCGCACCCCATGTTGATTGATCCCATTGCATGGGCCGCCATGAGAATCATGACGGGGCTCTGCGTCGCTGGGTGCTACACGGTGATAGAGTCCTGGCTTCAGGCCAGACTCTCCAACCAAAATCGTGGCCGGGTTATGGGAGTTTATCGCGTTGTGGACATCGTTTTTTCTTCCGCAGCCCAATTGATGATTGGAATACTGGAACCCGCGTCCTACGTATCTTACAACCTACTCGCCATCCTTTGTTGTGCATGCCTTTTTCCGCTTACGCTGACCACTTCGAGCCAACCGGAAGTCTCTGTCGCGCCCAAACTACGGCCCATAGAATCAGTGTTGATTTCACCGCTCGGAGCCGCCGGCGTGATCGTTGCCGGGCTGAGCTCGTCTTCTTTTCGCATGGTGGGACCGATATATGGGCAGGAGGTCGGGTTGCCGGCGACACAAATTGGGGTTTTTCTTGCGACGGTACTGCTTGGCGGCGCGATAGCGCAAATTCCGGTAGGCTGGCTGGCGGACAAGTACGACCGTCGCTGGGTGCTGGTTGGCCTGTCTGTAGCAAGCGTACTGGTGTGTGTGGCAATTACCGCATTCAGTACCTTGGACAGGTTGCAGATATACATCGGTGGAGCCCTTTTCGGTTTTGTGACATTTCCGATATTTTCGGTTGCAGCGGCCCATACCAATGACTTTACCGATCCGAAAAATCGGGTTGAGGTCAATGCTTCGCTAATTTTTCTTTTTGGCATCGGCGCTATTTTTAGCCCACTCATCACATCCAATCTCATCGAGCGATTCGGCCCATCGGCTCTATTTGTCTTCATCGCCGTTGCTCATGTCGCGCTGGTTATTTTCAGCCTGGTGCGGATGCTGAAAAGACCCACCAAGACCACGCGTATCGGCTACGCTTATATTCCGAGAACGTCGTTTATGATTGGAAAGCTGTTGAGGCGTAAAAAGCTGGAATAAGTTCGCTCGGGATCCTGGTGAGAAATGCGGGACTGGACACTCGCTTCGCCTTTTGTCGGACCACTTACAACACCGGGGCTAAAAGAACCGAGCCACGCGCTTTTAAGCGTTCCCACAGCGACTGGTCTTCCAAACGGTATTCGACGAGCTCCGTCGAGCGCGAAAGGTCATTCAGCAGCATGGCCTCCACTTCGCCAGCGAACTTCGAATCGGCAACCACGCCGGTGATCTCGAAATTCAGTCGAAAAGAGCGGTTGTCGAAGTTGACGGTGCCGATGATTGCTGCAGCGTTGTCGATAAGCATCACCTTCTGGTGCATGAAACCGCGTTCATAGAAATAGATTTTTGCCCCGAGACTGGCCAGTTCGCTGAGGTAAACATTGGCGGCGTGGCGCACGAACCAATTATCGTTCAATCTCGGCGTAATGATGCGCACGTCGATGTCCTTCAGCAATGCCAGCCGAAGCGCGACCATCGTGGCTTCATCCGGAATAAAATAAGGCGTGGCGATCCATACCCGCTCGCGCGCCAGGTTGAGGACGGTGGTGAAGAACAGGCTCGCGGTTTCCAAGTCGTCGGCGGGGCCGGAGGCCAGCACCAGTGCCCTCTTGTCGCTTCCGGTGGCCGGCCGCGGATGCCACGACAACTCATCCAAAAATTTCCGGGCGGCCCAGTGCCAATCCGATACCATGGTGGCCTGCGCAGCCAGCGCCGCCGGTCCGTCGATGCGCAGGTGTGTGTCTCGCCAGGGGGTGAGCTTCGGGTCCTCGCCCAGGTAGTCGTCGCCGACGTTGAGGCCGCCGATCCAGGCCGACTTTCCGTCGACAACGACGATCTTGCGATGATTGCGGAAGTTGACCTGAAAACGGTTGTCCCGGCCCTGCCGGGTGTTGAAGGGAAGGATACGAATGCCCGCGTCGGTGAAATCCGAGATCCATTCCGTCGTCAGATTTGAACTGCCAAGTTCGTCGTAGAGTACATACACGGACACGCCGTCCCGAGCCTTGCGGACCAGTTGATCCTTGAAGCGATTTCCGATGCGATCCGCACGCATGATATAGAACTGAAACAGCACATAGGACTCCGCCGCCTCGATTCCGGCCTCGATGCTGTCATAGGTAGCCTGCCCGTCCACCAGCAGCTCCACTTCGTTGCCGCTGACGAACTGAAAGCCCGCCAGTTTCTTGATCGCTTCATATTCCGGGAACCCGGCGGGTGATTCGACCAGGTAGGGTTGGAATTCGTGCAGCACCCGGCGAAGGTCATCCTGGATATCCAAGGAGGCGTCCCGCCAGGCGCTGACGTAGCCGTGGAATTTGCTGCGTCCTAACACCCAGTAGGCCGGAACTGCCACAAGGGGCAATGCGTTTAGACTGACCACCCAGGCAATTGCGCCTTGCGGCGTGCGCGTTTTAAGAATGGCATCAACCGAGCTGATGAGGCCCAGAATAAAGAGCAGAACTAAAATCGTGGTTAGCAACATATGTCCGAGTCCCGTCGAGTCACTGGCACCAATGTTGAAGGGGGTTTGAGCACCTTTGCCTGCGTTATCGACCGATGGCCGCTTTTACTTCTTGCAGGATGCGCTGGACGACCAGAGTGTAGCCTCTTTCGTTGAGATGGCAGCACTTGTCCCGGTAAAGGACTTCA
>JAHEIO010000141.1 GCA_024639325.1 Gammaproteobacteria bacterium | reverse complement strand
CCTTCGTCATCGCCGCCGTCAACGTCGTCTTGCCGTGATCTACATGACCTATCGTCCCCACATTCACATGCGGCTTCGTGCGCTCAAATTTTTCCTTAGACATGAACTCTCTGACCTCTTTATTCGTGATTTCTGTTCTATAACGTATCGCGGCGGGGGCGCCGCTCCTACATTTTTCGCTGGTTGCTAGCTTGCCTTCTTCATGACGACTTCGGTGACGTTCGTCGGCGCCGGCGCATACTTTTTGAACTCCATGGAGTAGTTTGCCCTGCCCTGTGTGGCGGAACGCAGTGAAGTCGCGTATCCGAACATCTCCGCAAGAGGCACTTCGGCCCGGATTATCTTGCCAGCGGGAGCCTCTTCCATCGCCATGATCACACCGCGCCGGGAGTTCAGGTCTCCGTTTACCGGACCCATGTAATCCTCCGGCGTGATCACCTCGACCGCCATGATGGGTTCGAGCAGTATCGCCTTGGCCTTGAGTGCACCTTCCTTGAAAGCCATGCTGCCGGCCGCTTTGAAAGCGTGCTCGGAAGAATCGACCTCGTGGTACGAACCGTCATACAGGGTTACTTTGACATCGACTACCGGATAACCAGCAATGACGCCGCCTTCCATCGCGTCCTGCACGCCCTTCTGCACTGCCGGGATGTATTCGCGGGGTACTGCGCCGCCCTTGATTTCATCGACGAATTCGAATCCGTGGCCGCGCTCCATCGGTTCGAGTTTAAGGTAAACGTGCCCGTACTGACCGCGTCCACCGGTCTGCTTGGCATACTTGTGCTCCTGGGAAACCGCGTTTTTGATGGTTTCGCGATAGGCAACCTGCGGTTTGCCCACGTTGGCATCGACGCTAAACTCTCGCTTCATGCGGTCGATGATGATCTCTAGATGCAATTCGCCCATGCCGGAGATTATGGTCTGGCCGGATTCTTCATCGGTGCGCACGTTGAAGCTCGGATCTTCCTGGGCCAGCTTGCTCAGGGCCACTCCCATCTTTTCCTGGTCGCTCTTCGTCTTCGGCTCCACCGCTTGCGAAATCACAGGATCCGGAAATTCCATACGCTCCAGCGTGACCACGCTTTTCGGATCGCACAGGGTGTCGCCGGTGGTAACCTCTTTCAGGCCAACCGCGGCGGCGATATCACCGGCGTAAATTTCCTTGATATCCTTGCGTTCGTTGGAGTGCATCTGGAGGATGCGGCCGATCCTTTCTTTCTTGCCCTTGACCGGGTTGTAAACACTGTCACCGGATTTGAGCACGCCGGAATAGGCGCGGAAAAACACCAGCTGGCCCACAAACGGATCTGTCGCGATCTTGAACGCCAGCGCGGAAAAAGGCTCGTCGTCACTGGATCGGCGCACGACCTCGCTTTCCGCCGCATCGTCGGTGATGCCGCGCACTGGAGGCACATCGATGGGCGACGGCATGTAATCAACAATGGCGTCTAGCATCGCCTGCACGCCCTTGTTCTTGAATGCGGAACCGCAAAGGACACATACGATCTCGTTTGCCAGTGTACGTTCCCGCAGACCTTTCTTGATCTCTTCGACGCTCAAATTGCCTTGATCCAGGTACCGATCCATCAATTCTTCGGTTGCCTCGGCGGCCGCTTCGACCATCTGTTCATGCAACGCCTGTGCCCGATCCTGAAGCTCGTCCGGAATCTCCCTTTCCTCGTAATTAACGCCCTTGGTCTCTTCATCCCAGTAAATGGCCTTCATTTTCACCAGGTCGACCACGCCCTCGAAATTTTCCTCGGCTCCGATGGGAATCTGGATCGGTATCGGGTTGGCGCCCAGACGCTCCCTGATCTGTTTCACCACGCGCTCGAAGTCGGCGCCGGCACGATCCATTTTGTTGATGAACGCCATCCGCGGCACGGCGTATTTGTTGCCCTGCCGCCAGACGGTCTCGGATTGGGGCTCCACACCGCCAACGGCGCAGAATACCGCGCAGGCGCCATCGAGCACGCGCAACGAACGCTCCACCTCGATGGTGAAATCCACGTGGCCCGGCGTATCGATGATGTTGATCCGGTACTCCGGCCGCGACTGATCCATGCCTCTCCAGAAGGTCGTGGTTGCCGCGGAGGTGATGGTAATGCCGCGCTCCTGCTCCTGCTCCATCCAATCCATGATCGCATTGCCGTCGTGCACCTCGCCCAGCTTGTGGGAAAGTCCGGTGTAAAACAGAATTCGCTCGGTCGTGGTGGTTTTTCCCGCATCGATGTGCGCCATGATTCCGATGTTGCGATACCGTTCTATTGGAGTTGAGCGTGCCACAGTTGAATACCTATCTATAAATGTCAGAACCTGTAGTGTGAGAATGCCTTGTTGGCCTCCGCCATGCGGTGCACGTCCTCACGCTTTTTTACCGCACCGCCGCGATTTTCCGAGGCCTCCATCAGTTCACCGGCGAGTCTCTGGGTCATCGATTTTTCGCCTCTTTTGCGGGACGCGTCCACCAGCCAGCGCATCGCCAGAGCGTTGCGCCGCGACGGCCGCACCTCTACTGGCACTTGGTATGTTGCACCGCCCACCCGCCGGCTTTTGACTTCGACCACCGGCCGAACGTGTTCCAATGCGGCGTTGAAGACCTCGAGGGAATTCTCTTTGCCGCGACCCTTTATAAGGTCCAGTGCGCCATAGATAATCTTTTCCGCCACGGACTTCTTGCCGTCAACCATAAGCATGTTGACGAATTTAGCCAGCGTCTTGTCACCGAACTTCGGGTCCGGTAAGACGTCTCGTTTTGGTACTTCTCTTCGTCTGGGCATCCGAGTTTCTTCAACGCAAATAGACCGATCGTCGCCGCCAGCGAGAGCGGCACGACTAGTACAAGTTACAGTTTAAGGTCGCTTAGGACTTCGGGCGTTTTGCGCCGTACTTCGACCGGCCCTGCCGCCGACTGCTCACGCCGGACGTATCGAGCGCTCCGCGCACGGTGTGATAACGCACTCCGGGAAGGTCTTTGACACGCCCCCCGCGGATCAGCACCACGGAGTGCTCCTGCAGATTATGGCCTTCACCACCGATGTAACTGGTTACTTCGTAACCGTTGGTCAAACGCACCCGAGCGACTTTACGCAATGCCGAATTCGGCTTCTTCGGCGTCGTCGTGTAGACACGAGTGCACACGCCGCGCTTTTGCGGTGAAGCCTGCAGCGCAGGAACGGTCGACTTCTTGACCTGCTGCTTGCGTGGTTTTCTGACCAACTGGTTGACGGTGGGCATACGCCTTAAAGTCCCAAAACATTACGGGCCGGCGGTATGCCGGTCCGGAAAAAGAGCGGCGATTCTAGGCAGTCGCCCCCACCGTGTCAAGGCGCTTGGGGGCTTATTCCCGGCCTATTATTTGGGATTGGCAATCTGCCACCCATTTTGGTTTGTGCGCCGCAGCAAACGCGCTTAGTTTCGGCATATAATGAGTCTCTCAAGCGCACCTGTTTCGATCAGGGCTCGATAAAGGTGCGGCCCCTTGTCAAGGCATCCACGGATCTGTTCGGCGGTTTATTCGTGAATCATCAGCAGGCACAAAAGATCACGGCAAGCCAGAATACCGGCTCGCGCGTAAGAAAAGTAATCGCCTGGACCGGCCTGATACTCATTATACTGGCATCAGCGCTGGGTTTGGCCTACTACCATGCATCCGCTAGAGATTTTTATTTCAAGGAAATCAGGGACTTGACCAGGGAAAAGGCCGGTTATGTCGTGGCAAAGGACGAACCGGCGGCGTTTTCGCTATTTCCCCGGCCGACCCTCACCGTAAAAGGCCTCAAGATCGCCAATCCGGCACTGGATCGGCATGCGCTGATTGCCAGCGTGGCCAAGATGTCGGTGGCCCTGCCCTGGAAAGCTCTTTTTCGCCTCCAACTGGATCTGGATGCCGAGTTGAGCGCACCGAAAATCTCACTGGCGGTCGACCAGGATGGAACCAGAAACTGGATAACCCCGGAGCTCGCGGAAATCACCGGCGGACTGCCGTTCGATCTGGTCCGGGTGGATACCACCGAAATGGCACTGCTGTTCAGAAACCATCAGACAAGCGAGATCCTGGGTCTGGATATAGACCAGTTCGATATCGATCTTCGGGATGGCGGCGGCAACGCTCACATCGAAACCGCGGGCCGGCTGGGGGAAGCACGTTTTTTCGTGCTTGGGGAAATTACGCGGCAGCATTCTGAAAATCGATTAAGGGTCGACCTGGACTTCGGCGCAGGGGCGGCCAGAAAAACCCGAATCGACGCCATACGGGCCCCGTCCGTAGCCTGGTGGATCCAGCAAAACGCGGTATTGTTTCCGCTTCACGGCACTCTCAGCGGCGAACTGGCATTGCAACAGCAACTCCCGTCCGGTGAGCTAAAGTTTGAGTTTGCGGCCGCGGACCTGAATGAATTTCTTCGGTTTTCGCCCAACCTGGTCACCGTCAAGCCGGATGTTGGGCCGCTTCGAGCCAACGGCCGGGCGGTGGTGACCGGCAGCGATATCGATATCCGCGACCTGGACGCAAAAATCGATCAGCCCGACATCAAGCTGGATTTGAAGGGCAATGTCGCCAACCTGCTGTCGGCCATCGAGACCGCGCTGACAGTGAGCGCCCAAACCGGCGACCTGAACTCAATCATCGACACGACGGAACTGATACCGGCGGTGGGGTCAAAACTGGCTGAAGCCCCGCTCGAATCCGGGATCAGTGCAAAACTAATGACTCGAGGGAGTGCCGTCACCCTCGAGGATGTGAACGCGACGCTGCGGCAGGGCAATTTATCCCTCCGGTTGACCGGCCGGATGTCGGTGGTGGATGACGATCTGGATTTCCAGGCGGAAATCCAGGCCGAGGCCCCGGATTCGACCGAACTCGCCCGCATCCTCGATATCGAACAACCGATTCACCCCGATCCCGGGCCGATGTCGATTGCCGCTAGCATCTCCGGCACCGAAGAACGGATATACATCGCGGATGCCCGGGCCGAGTTGCACGATGGACACTACAAGTCCGCATTGCAAGGAATCGTGAACCTGTCCGGACGTCTGCCGGTAATGGATCTCGCGTGCCGGCTCGATGTGAAGGATGCGGCGGGTATTGGAAAGTATCTCAAAGATCTGCCTGACCCGTTGCTGGACGGCCTCACCGTTTCCGTCCTGGCGGATGTCGAAGGCCCCGTCAACGATTTCACTTTGCGGAATATCGAACTGACCACGGTTCGCGCTGATCGGAAATTATTGGTGGGTGGTGACGTGTCGGGCCTGCCGGGAGACCCCAAGGCGGACCTGGGAATTCACTTCACCATGCATGACCCGGTCGAACTGGACCGCTACTTTCCGGAGCTCGGCCCGCAACGACTCATGGGCCCGCTGGTTATCAAAGGCACAGCCGCGTACGCTGATCATCGCCTGGCGCTCGACGACCTGGTCCTGCAGGCCGAGCAAACGGATGTCGCGGGGTCGATGCGGTTCGATCTCTCGATGAACCCGCCGCGAATCTACGTCATCCTCGAAGCCAGTGCGTTCCAGACAAGACTGATCACGTCGTCCGAGCCGGAAATAACACACCCGGGGGACGCGCGGGACGCCAAAGTGAACGGATCCATGACGGAGGATGCGCAGGCCGGGGACCAAACTTCGGCGCCCGCATCCAGTCCGGATCCGGGAAAACTGTTTCAGGAATTCATCGACGGCATAAAAATAAATACCGGCTGGATCAGTGATCTGGACCTGTATCTGAGTTTCACCGCGGAGCGGGCGAAGCTGGGCGGCTACAACATCGAGAACCAGGAGTTGATCGTCGACGCGAGGAACGGGGTGTTCACGCTTGCCAATTTCGAGATCGATCTGGAAGGCCGCCCCATGTCACTCAGGGGCTACATCGACGCCAACACATATCCCCCGGTCTACCATTTCGCGGGGGAGATACAGGGAGAAACCATCGAGGCGCTGCTGAACCTGGAAGACGACGTGTTTGTTGGCGGCGAGCTGAACGGTGAGTTTAATTTGCTTAGCGAGGGAGAGACGCTGGGTGGCGTCATACGACACCTCGACGGCGAGGCGCTGGTGACCATGGGGCCAGTGCAGATCAAATCGAACGCGCTGAATGTCGTGTCGTCCGATATCCTGCACTCGATGCTGAGCGGCGTGACCAAGTCAAAGGAGCAAAAGCAGAGTACCGGGTATCAGTGCGGTGTGCTGGGAATCGACGTCACGCGCGGTATTGCGCTGATCAACAAGAGCTTTACGCTCGAAGCCAAGGACTACAACCTGGCCGGGAAAGGCAGGATCGACCTGAACTCGGGCTACGTGGAGCTGGCGGCCCGGCCCAAGGCCAAGAAGGGGATCGGGCTCAGTTTGTCGAGTCTGGTTGGTGGATTTAGTGTAGAGGGTCACATTGCCACCCCAAAATTCGGCCTCGGCGGCGGTGGGCTTGTTTCAGCTGCAGTCGTGGGTTACGCACTGACCCCCACCTTCACCGCGGCGGCGGCAACCAACCCCGCCACCGCGACTATCGTGGCAACCGGTTTTGTTGCGAAAGGCATATTCGACCGGCTGACGGCATCGAATTATTCCTGCAAGAACACGCTGAAAAGGATCGAGCGAAATCGCCAGAAAGAGATCGTCCCAAGAAATCCACACTCCGGAAGGATGGATTTCTAGCCGCCTGGCGAGAAATGCGGGCTGTGCAGATTGATTGGAATAGTGATATAAAAAGCGCCTTCGTTTACAGGCTTCAATCTTTCCCGCGAACGGATCTGGTCGGCAATTACCTATGGC
>JAHEIO010000008.1 GCA_024639325.1 Gammaproteobacteria bacterium | reverse complement strand
TACCGTATTCAGGGCGGGAGATTTCGTGACCTTCAAACCCGGGTCGCGCCACTATTCGGTGTCAGAGAAGGGCTGCACAATGCTGGTTGTCCTGCGCGGGCAAAACTACGCACTGAGTGGACTTTAGTGGATAGCAGTTCACCAATAACCGATTCTCACATCCTCGGACGCGTCTTGTCCGGATCGTAAAACGGGAACCGAGTCACCCTGGCTGGAATACGTTTCTGGTGGCCGTCCATCTTGCCCACCTCGACCTCCGTGCCCACGTCGGCGTGCTCTATCGACATCCGGCATAGCGCGATGTTCTTGCGCAGGATGGGGGATCGCGTGGCGCTGGTAATCTCACCGACCTGCTGCCGCCCGACGTGCACGCAATCACCTTTGGCGCCCGGTTCTTCTCCCGCCAACTCCAGTCCCACCAGCTTTCGTTGCGGATTGGCCTTACGTCTCATTAGTGCATCACGACCGACGAAATCTTCTTCCTTGGTCTTGAGTGGCACCGTAAAACCGATACCCGCTTCAAACGGATCTGTTTGATCACAGAACTCGTAGCCGGCGAAGATAAGGCCCGATTCGATACGCAGTATATCCAGCGCATCCAGCCCCAGCGGTGAGATGCCGTAAGATTGACCCGTCTCCCAGACTGCATCCCACACGGCCAACGCGTGTTTCGGGTGACACCAGACCTCGTAGCCCAGCTCGCCGGAGTAACCCGTTCTGGAAACCACGACTGGAATGCCGTCGAAATCACCGATTCGACCGATGGTCAGCCGGAACCAGCCAATTTCTTCCAAGGTTGGCTGCGACGGCGGTGTCCATATGATCTGTTTCAGGATTTCCCGGCTGTTTGGTCCCTGCACCGCGACATTGTGCATCTGGTCGGTGGATGATTTTACCCAGGCCCTGAATCCCTTTTCTTTCGCCTGCTGGCGTAGCCAGATACCGCTATAGTCGTCACCGCCAATCCATCTAAAGTTGTCGGCGCCGAGGCGCAGCACGGTACCGTCATCGATCATGCCGCCGGTGTCGTAACACATGGCGGTATACACGACCTGGCCCACTGCCAATCGGCGCATGTTTCGGGTCAATGACCACTGCAATAAAGCCTCGGCGTCGGGACCAACCACTTCGAATTTGCGCAACGGGGATAGATCCAAGATCACCGCTCGCTCTCGGCACGCCCAGTATTCGTCGATCGCGCCGTGATTGTTATACGCGGTGGGTAACCAGTAACCCCGGTACTCTGTGAAGTTTCTGGTGAGTTGAGATGTCCGTGGATGAAACCCGGTTTCTTTGGTCAATTCAGGATCAGCGTCGGTTGTCATTCTGTATGCAATGGCCTTGGAGAAGGTGTTCTTTGCCGGGTAAATCCGAACGTGTATGTCGGTGGGGTTCCAACCGTTGGCGGCATCGATGTCACACGGACAAGCCGAGGATATACACACCAGATCGGTCAGGGCTTTGAGGAGTACGTAGTCGCCTGGCCTGGACCAGGGTTCGTCCAGATAAAGCTGGTTGTTTTCGTCCAGATTGGTGTTATAGAAAAAATTAATTGCCTCCCAGCCCCGTCGAGCGGCAACGCCATAGGGGGCGAGGGCCACGTTGAAGTTGTCCGTGCAGTTGACGTGACCGGGATAACCCATGTCCTCGTAATATTTCGCGGTGCATGCCAGATTGAAGGTATCGTGTCGACCCACGGTATCGCGCACCACTTCCACCAGCGGCTGCATGCCGGCATCGAAGAACTTGGCATACAGACCCGGACCGGGATACGCGGCCCCCATCAGACTCCGCGTCGTGGTGGCATCCAGGCAGCGTTCGATACCCTGATCCAACCCGGCCGCGGTGAAGGCTTGAAAATCCGAACACTCTCGCCCCTCGACATCGATGATCTGGATAAACTCGCCGGCTTTGACTTCGTAAGCGCTAGCGGTGCAGCGATCGATACGGGCTTCCTGTCTTGGATCAGCCAAGGGATCCGGCAGGGGAGGTGGTTCCTTAGGATCCACTGCGGCCCGGCGCAGCATAATCATCAGGTCAGTAGGCGGATTGTGTTCATCCACGCGCATCGGTCCACCGGGGGCCGCCACGATGCACACCGAATCTCTTTGAGCGACGAAAGCACGTTGTTCGCCTGGCAGCGAGTCGCCTTCAAACAATCGGATCGCCCGGGCGTCCTGGTAAACAATACTCCGGGCACGAAGCGCGGCTGCCACCTGGCGTGCATCTTCCCGATCGCCGGCTACAATAGCAGCGACACCTTCGGCCCGATGGGTCCCATCGGCACACAGTATGGCGGGATCATCCCGACCCAGCATGTCGAACACCACCACTTCGCAGTGCTGGCGTCCTTCCGGATCGATAATTTCCAAATGGTCGCCGGTGTTCAGTGTGATTACGGTGGCGCCGCCGCCCCGGACTCGATACCGCTCCACACCCGGCGGCAGACGCCGCAGGCCAGGTTCCAGTACGCGCGGTCGGATCACTTGGTCAAGCATCATTCATGTCTGATCGGGCCGATTGGGCAACCGCTTATTATTCACTAAAAAAGCCGCTTAGTTAATCTTTCTCGACAATTCAGTTATACACCAATTGTGTACCAGATATCTAATTATCTAGATAAAACTGCCCAAAAGCACGGAATATATATAGACCGATATTGGACCAATGGGACCAAAAAGTTGACATTCTTAAAACCCGTGTATACCTTGCCAACGCGGGTCGTAATATAGCCTGTCGGCAGCAGACCGACTGGTCGGGCGAATAACTGCAGCCTGCATGCCACCAGCTTAGCAACGCGGGCCCAGGTTCAGCAGAGAGAACGAAGAACGTTACAGGAAAGTGAACAGTTTGCCGAAGCCCCGGGTTCAAAAGCTCACTGCATAGCCGGTCGGACAATTAATGGTAATAAACCGAAATCACTGGAGTATAACTGATGAGAACCAACTCTAAGTATTGTATCGCCTAGCGAGTTTTTGATCGGCAGTAAACATAAGATTCAACAAAAAAACTAGCAAAAAGCCGTCAACGAATGTTAATGAAATTGAACATGTTGTCAGAAATTTAGCATTTAGTTTGTTTATTTGTTGACTTAAGAGGCTCGCAGGCCAAGATTTATCGGCGCTAAGCGAAATACTTAACAGTAACACCTAATAGAGGAGGAAATAGATGAAACAAGTATCCAAAACGATCCTGGCGGCGGTGACTGCCGTGTGCCTATTACTTTCAGCAACAGGGGTCACGCGAGCAGCAGACAGTACCTCGCCGATTGTCATTCCGATTCACAACTGGTCGAGCCAAGTGGTCATGGCCTACGTTATTGGCGGCATCTTCGAGAGCATTGGCAACAATGTCGAGTATGTGTCTGCAGATTCCCAGGCTGTGTACGAATCCATCCGCAACGGCGACGTGACCATTTCGCATGAAGTCTGGCAGTCCACCTTCGGCAAGTCGTTCTACAACGCGATGGCCAAGGGTGGCGTGATCGACGCAGGCACGCACGAGGCAACAACACTTGAAGAAATGGGCGTACCTACCTGGGTAGTCGAAAAGGGACTTTGTCCCGGCCTGCCGAACTGGGAGGCGCTCAAAGATTGCCATGCAAATTTTACAACGCCGGACTCCGGCGGCAAAGGGCGTTGGCTGGAGGGTCCTCAAAGCTGGCACGGCGACCTCATGCCGGAACGCCTCGCAGCGCTCGGTCTTAGCGACAAATGGGTAGTCAAGTTTGCCGGCGGTGCCGATGCGCTTTGGGCAGAACTCGCTTCCGCGAAAAAGGAAGGTCGCGGTACGGTGATCTTTAACTGGACGCCGAATTTTACCGATGCCGACGGATTCACGTTTATCGAATTCCCGGAATACTTCGAAGGCTGTCGCAAGGCCGACGGCGGTGACGGCAAGTGTGGTTCACCGAAAGGCTGGTTAAAAAAAGCGGCGAACTACAAGTTCCCGAAAACTCACCCACGTGCTTACACGGCCTTCTCGCAACTCTCGTTTACTACGGAACAAATCGGTCAAATGGCGGCATTGGTGGACATCGATAAAATGGACCACAAAGAAGCCGGCACAAAGTGGCTCGCGGATAACGAAAATGTCTGGAAGCCCTGGATAGAGGCTGGTATGTAATTAAACTGTAGCCGAAATCAACCCCCTTGGCCCCCATGCCAAGGGGGGTTTTCGTTTTGGGGGACCGAAATTATCCAGTAGTAATTGTGGTAGCGTTGACAACCCAGCAACAATCGAATGAACGATTATGCCTTCTGAAGTTGTAACGTCTGAAACCGACCAGCCTGTAGTCCAGTGCGATTCGGTCTACAAAATATTCGGCGACAACGCCGTTAGAATGCTGCAGAGTGCCAATGGCGTTGTCGATTCAAAATCATTTCACCAAGCCGGTTGTGTCGTGGGTGTCAACAACGCTTCGTTTGAAGTTCATGCCGGCGAGTTGCTCATCATCATGGGCCTGTCAGGTTCTGGAAAATCGACCCTGCTCAGGTGCATCTCGAGACTGACCGAGGCGACAGCCGGAAAGATTCTCATCGAAGGCGAAGACCTTCTGTCGATGAGCAGCAAGCAGTTGATAGAGTTGCGCCGCAACAAGATGGGCATGGTTTTTCAAAGCTTCGCCCTGTTGCCGGATAGAAGTGTTCTGGAAAACGTTGCGTTTCCGCTGCAGATAAAGGGTACCAGCACCCAGGAGAGTATCAAGCGGGCTAAGGATATGGTTGATCTGGTAGGCCTGGATGGGCGGGAAAACTACTTCCCACGGCAACTATCGGGTGGTCAACAGCAGCGCGTTGGTATTGCTCGTTCACTTGCCGTTGAACCCGATATCTGGTTTTTGGATGAACCGTTCTCCGCGCTAGATCCTTTGATACGCAAAGAGATGCAGGACGAGTTTTTAAGACTGCAAAGCGTATTGAGTAAAACTATTCTGTTCGTTACACATGACTTTGACGAGGCTCTGCGTCTGGCTGATCGTATCGCTATCATGAAGGACGGCGTTATCGAGCAACTAGACACGCCTGCCAATATCGTTCTGCATCCGGCGACTGACTATGTAGCTAAATTCACCGAGGAGGTACCCAGGGAAAAGATACTCAGAGTTGAGTCAGTCATGGACCCTGTTGATCCCGCTGAGGATGTTAGTGATCTCAGAATCTCGAAAGACGCCATTATCGGAACCGTCGCAGAGGCGATAGTTACCGCCGACAAGCCGGTAACCGTTGTCGATAAAAATCAAACCGTGGTGGGAGCGCTGCACGCGTCAAAGGTGATCGGCGTTTTGTTTGGTAGTCATGCCGAACACTAAGAGCGGGTCGTGATGGACGCCATACTCCAGAATCGAAAACTGCAGTTCGTTCTTCTGTTGATTATTTTCATACTGCTCTGCGTGATTGTTGCTCCATCCGATACCAATATACTCTGGCGCCTGCCCCCTTTGATACAGGGCCTTCCTGTGGCAATCAATGATTCCGTTGAATACCTGATGTCCGATTGGTTTCCCATTGACGTCTATGACCCGGAGATTGAGGACTACGAGCAGAAACCCCTGTTAAAGGAAGTTACCCGAGCAGTCTCGAATAGCATTCTCTTCCTGATAAACCTCGTTCGGGAGATACTTCTCGGAGGCGTAAAGACCATCGTAACCTTCACCAGCTGGGACTGGGCAACCGAGAATCCCTGGGCCCGATGGCCGGCATTGCCGTGGACGGTTGTCGCATCAGGTGCGGCAATACTGGGCTATGCCCTGAACGGGCCGCGACTTGCGCTTCTGGCCGGCGTTGCTTTCGTGTACATCGCCGTATTCGGTCAGTGGGAACCCTCGATGGAAACACTGTCATTCGTGTTGATCGCGGCTCCCGTATCCGTGCTTCTCGGGCTCGCCCTCGGCGTGTGGGCCTACAAGAGTCGGGCCGTCGAGATGGTGTTGAACCCGATCCTCAACGTTGCGCAGACGATGCCGCATTTTTCGTACCTTGTACCCGTGACGGTGTTTTTCGGCATTGGTGATCATGCAGGTGCCATCGCAACGGTTATTTTTGCCACACCACCCATGGTGCGCCTGACATTGCTGGGTCTTAAAAAGGTCTCGCCCGAGGTTATCGAAGCCGGCATGATGAACGGGTGCACCGAGCGTCAATTGCTCTATCGAGTGCAGATTCCGAGCGCGCGACGGGATATTCTGATCGGTGTAAATCAGGTCATCATGCAATGTCTGGCCATGACCGTGATCGCATCGTTTATCGGCGCCAAGGGGCTGGGCCACAATCTGTTACTGGCACTCAACCAGCTTCGAATCGGACAGGCCTTGGAGCTGGGCATCTGCATTGTGCTGATCGCGGTGGTGCTGGACCGTATGTCTCTCGCCTGGGCAAACAAGCAGACCGACTATTTCGCCGACCTCTCGTTCGTCGAAAGGCATAAGTTTTCATTGTTGTTTTTGGCTGTTTTCATAACCGGCATCGTACTCGCTTACTTCGGTACATTCTTTTTCAAAGAGGGTCTGAACTACCTGTATCTCATTCCGCACAACAAGGGCATTACTACGGAGTGGTTTTGGCAGGCCGGTGTCGACTGGGTTTGGGATACGTTCTTCTACGTGCTGAAAGACTTTAACGAATGGCTGATCAAGAGCGTGTTGTTGCCGATCAAAAGCGCTTATCTTAATATGCCGGTCGTTGCGACCTTCGCTCTGACCATGGGTATTGCCTATATCCTCGCGGGTGCCAGATCTGCGCTTATCGTCGGCGCCTTTCTGCTGTTCATCGCATTGACCGAGTGGTGGGACCGGGCCCTGATTACCGCCTATCTGATGACGGTTGGCGTGGTCGTATCAACGGTTATCGGGGTGATCGTGGGAAGCTTGTGTGCGCGCAACGACTATGCCACCAAGTTTATGCTGACGGTTTGCGATACCTTGCAGACTTTCCCGTCCTTCATTTACCTGATTCCGGTCATCATGCTTTTTGGCATTACCGACACGTCGGTCCTGTTTGCCGTCGTCGTCTACGCAACGATTCCGGCAACACGTTACACGATAGAAGGCCTGCGAAGCGTGCCTCCCAACTTGCATGAAGCCGGCTCCATGTCCGGCGTGAATCGGCTACAACGATGGCTCACGATCGAGTTGCCCTTGGCCCTTCCGCACATGATGCTGGGTGTCAACCAGACCGTGGTGTTCGCGCTGTTCATGGTGATTATCGCCGCGATGATCGGTACCGATGATCTCGGCCAACTAATACTGAAATCCTTGTCCGACAGGCACGGCGTCGGCAACGGGTTGACGCTTGGATTATGCGTGGCCTTTATCGGGCTCGCCATCGATCAGGTTATTCGAACCTGGGCGGGCGAACGCAAAAAAGCGCTCGGAATTGGCTAGCTCTACAAGCCAGGGCTATACCGGCACCCCGGATAAACACCATGAAAAACTCCGCACCCGATAACGTAAAGATCTCCTGCAAAAACGTATGGCAACTATTTGGCGCCGGCGCCAAACGCTTTCTGAAAGAGCACGATTATCGACCTAACTTCGAACAAATCACGGAAGCTGGCATTATCGGGGGAGTGCGCAATGTCAGTCTCGATGTCCACGAAGGCGAAATCCTGATGATCATGGGCCTGAGTGGTTCAGGCAAGTCCACCATGCTCAGATGCATTACACAATTGCTCAAACCTACTTCGGGGGAGGTCTTTTTCGACGGCACTGATCTTACGAAGATCTCGGGCAGGGAGTTGATTGAAATCAGACGGCACAAGATGGGGATGGTATTCCAGCATTTCGGTTTGTTGCCCCACAGAACCGTGCTCGAGAACATCTCGTATCCGCTAGAAATTCAGGGCATCGACAAGGAGACCAGGATTGCGAAAGCCCGTGAGCTGGTCGATATCGTAGGCCTGACCGGCAGGGAGAACTACTTCCCCCGTGAGTTGTCCGGCGGGCAGCAGCAACGCGTCGGTATCGGCCGGAGTCTGGCGGTGGAACCCGACGTCTGGTTTCTCGACGAACCGTTTTCCGCACTCGACCCGCTCATCCGCAAAGAAATGCAGGATGAATTCATGCGGTTGCAGACGCAACTTCACAAGTCCATCGTGTTTGTCACCCATGATTTCGATGAGGCGGTTCGGCTCGGCGACCGGATTGCCATCATGAAGGACGGACTGCTGGTCCAGATCGGCACCTCCGAAAAATTGGTCACGGAACCCGCTGATGGTTATGTCAAGGCATTCGTTGAAAACGCGCCGAAAGCCAAGCTGATCTCCGTCGGCAAGATAATGAAGCCGGGTCAAAGCGGGGACAACGGCTTCGAGCCGGTAAACAGCGATGCCGTGCTGGAAGACGTTGCACAAAGAATCATGCTGTCGGAAAAGGCGGTGCCGGTCACCAACAAGCAGGGCGAAGTTGTCGGTTCCATCGACAAGGCAACAATAGTCAAAGTATTGTTCGAAGCATAACCACTTGCCACGACAGAGGTCGGTCAGATGTCGAGCGAAATCCTGAATAGTGAAGGTGATGCTGCGTTAGTCCGTAGACGCAAGCTCATGCGTGTCGGGATAGCGGCCGAGACAATCATCGTCGGCACAGTGACAAAAGACCAGTTTAGCAGGGTTGCAAAGTACCCGGGGAAACGGATCATTCCGCTGAAAAACTTGATCACCGACTTTTTCGAGTGGCTGGTGCAGGGGGCTAGTGCACATGATAGCTAAAATTCTCGTCGCGACGGACGGTTCCGCATCATCCAACAGGGCTATTGAGCTGGCTGCGGACCTGGCTAACGTCCACAATGCTTCATTGCATGCAATCAACGTGATCCGGCAAATACAAATACCGCCTGAAATGCAGAATATGGCGCGCGTGGAAAGTCTCGGAGAAAACCGTCTCAGTGTGCTGGAGTTTATTGCCAACCAGATTCTGGACGATGCCGAGTCACGGGTGCAGGCCAAGGGCGCCACCCTCGCGAAGAAATCGATCGGCCATGAAGATCCGGCCACGTCGATTTCGAAGTATGCGGTAAAGCACGGCATGGATCTGGTCATAGTCGGCACCCGCGGACTCAATAAAGTAGAGGCCTTGTTGATGGGCAGCGTCTCGCGCAAAGTCGCGGAAACCTGCGAAGTCAACTGTCTCATCGTACGTTAAGCGATGTGCCAGGCTGTGAGACTGGCGGGCCATGGATCGAAGACGCGCGCGACCCCGGGCCGTAATCCGTGACGCGAATCGTTTCGACAGTTTTTACCGCAATGAAATCGACGGGAAACTCTGAACTTTTACCATTTGATAAACCAGCGAGGTTGTAATCATGTATGCACGAGTAACCACTTATCGAGTTGACCCGGCGCGGCTCGGCGAGATGGATGCCGAGCTAAGTGACCTGCGGGCACATTGCAAAGCTCTTCCCGGAATAGTCGCATACAATACGGTTTGGCGAGAGGACGGGCGCGGTATCAGCACCACGATTTACGATTGCCGGGCTTCGGCGGAGGAAGCTGCCGCAAGGCTTAAATACATTTGGGGTAGCTTCAGCAAGCTGCTTATTGAAGAGCCGGTAACGGAGTTGTTCGACAGAACTGCAGACATGCTGGAGACCAAGAAAAGGTAACCTCGTTTCTGACGAACGTAAGCGGTTGCTCGGAATGGACTAGCAATCGTCTGCAAGTCAGGGCCATGCGGCCACCTCGGTAGATGGCTCAGCGTCATCCAATCGAGCCATTGACCTCGCTCCCGAATTGGCGATTGTCCACAACGCTCCACCGCATTTGGTAAACGTGATCCGGCAGATTCAAAAACCACCCGAAATGCAGAACATGGCGCGAGTCGAAAGCCTCGGCGAAACCTGTCTCAGCGTGCGCGAGTTTGTTGCGAATCAAATACTGGACGATGGTGGAAAGCCTAATGAAAGCAGCGGCGCTACCCTTGCGAAGAAATTCATTGGCCACGAAGATCCGGCAGTGTCGATCTCGGGGCACGCAAAAAGCACGGTATCGGCCTGTTGGTGATTGGCACGCGCGGGCTCAGCAAGGTTAGGGCATTGTCAATGGGTAGCGTATCCCGCAAAGTGACGGAAATCCGCGAGGTCAACTGCCTCGTCGTTTAGCGGCTCATCCATTTCGTCGAATCGGGATGGATCGATTCGATAGGTGGTGATTCTCGCGTACTCGATTTTTGCCTCGACTGTTCGTTGCTCGCGTCAGTCGAATGCAGTCGAACAAGAATAACCACATCACGGGTTTATGCAGCGTCCACTCGCGTCGACCGGAGAGCCACTCGTTTTATTTCGTTCAGGCGGGCACCGGCATTGACGCCACCGCGCGGTACTCCCTGGCGAGCAGACCGATAACCGCGACCCATAGTGCGCATACGGCGACGGTAATCCAGCCCAGTTGCGGAACATTCAGACTGACCGGCAGCCATTGCGTAAATAACAGTATCAGGGCCGAACCCAGAATTTTAAACAAGCGGTATCCAAACATGTCGATCCACGCCTTGGCCTGATAGGTACGGACCGGGTCGATGGGGATGTACAGCTGTTCCTTGGAGGCGCGGTTAATCGAATATGACAGGCCGCGATCGCTGATCTTCACAATCGACGCCATCACGAGGCTTGGTATTGCAATAAAACCCAGTGAGCAGATTGCGAGGACGATCGGCTGTGTCAGCAAACCGGCAACGATACCGAAAAAGCGATGGATGATGGGTGTAAACATCAGATTGACGACGATCGATACAATACCCAGAACGCTGAAGAACGTGGAAATAAACACGGTGCGTTGATCGAGTTCCTGATACGCGGCTTCCACGGACTTGATGAACTGATACTCCACCACGGGCTGTGCGAGTTGCGCGCACAGCAACGCCGCCGAAATCAGGACCAAGTAGCGGCTTTGCAGCAATGATCGCCATCCGTTCGCCACCTGCACCGGTGAAACGTCGCTTTTTATTTCCTCGTACAAACCCATGCGTGCCATGACCACGTTGAGCGCGAAGACTATCGCCAGCAAGCCGGCGCAGGACAACAACAGGTCGGCGGTCGTCATCGGCGTATAGCGCAGCAGCGCCGCCGCCAGCGCGCCGCCGAGCACGCCGCCGACCAGCCCGCCGGTGCCGACAAACCAATAGGAGCGTTTTCCATCGTCGACGTTGTTTATGGTGTTGGCGAGGCTCCAGAACTGCTCCACCAGGACTACGCTCAGAATATCGACGAATACGTAAAAACCGATCGTTGCCGCGGCGCTCATCGACTCCAGCATGACCCGGAATAAAATCAACAGCGCGACAAACAACAAACACGATCCAAGGACTACGTGCAGGCGATTGTAACGTTCCACCAGGCGATGATAAAAAGCTATGAATACGCCGAGAATCAAAGCTGAAAAGATCCACACATAAGGAAAGCGGTCGGCGCCCCAGTGCTCGATCAACAGGGAACGACTGGCGGATTTAACCTGGTAATAAGCAAGAATAATGAACAGGAAATTGACAAACAGGATGGCGGCCCGCCGGCGGGCAACGGCCGTTGGATTGTCCGAAAGTCTTTTGGCAGGTATCATATGCACCGGTTCTCGACTAGTAAGTATATTTATAAACCTGCAAAAAGGGGGGATTCCTCGTCCATGCGATTTATCCTTATGATAATCGCCCTGTCACTGCTGTCGCCGATGCCGGGCCACGTTGTGGCGGACTCGTCCGATGGCTATCCGACGCTGCGTGAAAGTATCGATCCAAGACTACAGGATGGTCTGGAAAAATCCATAGCGGCATTAGCGCTTCAACACGTCGTCGACGACAAGAAGCTGGCGGTGGCGTTGGTGGACATCACAGACGCGGACAAGCCGCGATACGCTTCGCTGAACGGCGACGAAATGTTTTATGCCGCCAGTCTGCCCAAGATCGCCATACTCCTGGGGGCGTTTGTCCAGATTGAACAGGGCGAAATGGCGTTCACCACGGAAACCAGGGACTCGCTGACCCGCATGATACGCGTGTCTTCGAACGTCGAGGCTACGCGCATGTTGAACCGAGTTGGCAAGGATGAACTCATCGATATTCTGATGTCCGATCGTTTTCGCCTTTATGATCCCGATGCCAACGGCGGCCTGTGGGTCGGCAAGGAATACGGCAAATCAGCCGCGTACCGCCGAGATCCACTGCACAACCTGTCCCACGGCGCCACCGCGCTGCAGACCGCGCGATTTTATTACCTGCTCGAAACCAAACGCATGCTGCGTGACGATTTGTCGCGGCAAATGAAAGCGATGCTCGGCAATCCCGGCATCCGCCATAAATTCGTCAAGGGTCTTTCAAAATATCCCGGCGTTCGGATATACCGGAAATCGGGTTCGTGGCGGCGCTGGCACGCCGACAGTGCAATCGTCGAGGACGGCAAACACCGGTACATTGCGGTGGCGTTGGCAGAAAATTCCCAGGGTTCGGTTTGGTTGCCGAAGATCATTCAGCGGCTTCACGAGCTTATTGTCCCAACCACGCTTGCTCAGACAGGCTCCTAGCCCGATTATTCCGTATGTGCCGCCTCGATCAGGCGATGGATGCGGGTCGCCAGGGTTTGGTGATCCACCGCGGAGTTCTTGCGCAGTACGTTCGAAACCAGGGTAACAAAGTAGTACAAACGGCGGGTGAAGGCCGGCGACTCGACGATTGCGACGGAATGCATCAGATTTTGTTTGTTTCCGTGGTACTTTAGGCACACAAATCCCGGCTCGGGTTGGCATTTGTACAATGAACCCGACTTGAAATAAACGGCGGCCTCGTTCAGGGCAGGGGAAGATGCGTAGCGAATGCGCCGCTCGGTCACGTAAAGCAGGCGTTTAATCTCACGGCTCGAGAATTCGTCGACGATCCGGCCTTGTTCCAGTCGCAGCAGGTAAGTCATCAATTCTCGGCTGGTGGCATAGCTGGTGGTGCCGGGGACCTTGCGTTTGCCGGTGGCGGTAAAGAAACTGCCCTGACGGAGTCGCTTCAGGTCGAAACCATTCCGCTGCAGCGGGCTGTGCAGGGTCTTGACCAGCAATTTCCCCAACTCAGCCCTGGCGGTTTTGTCGAAGAATTCCACCGCCGTCGCATCATCCACCGGGTAGGCGCGCCCGAAACGAGTCAACAACATCGCCTGTTTGATGACCGTGCTGGCGGCGGCGTTCGAACTGGGCGACAACATCCAGTCAACGAACTCCAACAACGAAGCACGGTCGCCGATTTGAATAGGTCGACGCGATAGCTGCCGCGTGCCGGGATCCCAAAACCTTACGTTATGGCTGTCGCGAATTATGAAATCATCAGCGGTGACCCGAGTATCCCGCAGCACGTTGCGCCGTGAATCCAGATCGTCCGGATATGCATCCGCCAACGCCTGAAATAAAGCGACGGCGACTATGAGCTTGCCGACACTGCCGGGATTCTGCAGTGTCTCGCTATTGTGCTGCGCATAACGGGGCCGGTCGATATCGGATAGATCGAGCACCGCGATGCCGTACCTATCCGCGTTCGCGCCGAGAAGGCGCACTATCTGGGCGGTGAACACCGGATCGGGAGCCGGTAATTGCAGGTCGCGGCGATGCAGTAGCCGCAGATCCACCTGTTCAAGCGACAGCAATTCACCCGGCAGCCTTTGGCGCCCGGCTGTCGTGCCCGCCTGGGCCAGGCGCGCATGCTCGAGTCGCCGTATGCCCGTAGATTCGCTGTCGTAGATCGGGTAGGGCGCGGCGATCTGCGGCCAGGCTGCACAGGCGAGTACGGCAATTGTGATGATACGCATCAGGATCGTTTCTCCGGGCTGCGGTTGAGCTCGACAATCACCTGTTCCAACCGACGCATATCTGCATCCAGAGATCGCAGATAGCTGTTGGTATGAGCCCGCCCGCTGTCGAGGAACGGCCGTATCTGGAACAACATCAACCTGTTGTCAACAAAACCGAATTCAATATCAGCGGGCGCCGGTTTGCCATTCGCATCCACGATGGCGGGAAACCGCCTCGGCAGGTCCTCGACGAACTCGATCAATTGCGCGATCTCGCCGACTTCCAGGACGTGATCGCGACCGCTGACGGGAACTTTTTCGATGCCGCCCCGGGGCCTGATGACTCTCTTGACGGGGACGGTTGCTTGAGCCATTAGCCTGACTTCACCGTTCTCCAGGTGAACGCGCAACGACTCGGCTGCCTGACCGTCCACGGCGCCGCCGACGCCTTCGTTCACGGCGACGGAGAACCAATCGGAATCACCCGTCTCGACGTCCTGGGTTACCAACACACCCGACTTGTCGACCGCGACGCTGCGCAACAGCAGCACCGCCGGGTACACATGTTCCGGCTGGTCCATGCGAGATTGCCGCCAGGCGTACGCTCGCCGCGTAAATGGCGATGCCCATACCCGTGAAATCGCTTCGAGGACATTGTCGAATCCGACCACGTTGGGGACGGTAAGATTCAAGCCGGCACCGGTGAAGCCCGGCAGGTCCTCGACGTTGGTGTCGCTGCGGACGAACACCCCGTAGGTGCCTTCTCTGCCAAACTCCTGTTCCATCGCGAGACGCAGACGGGCGCGGAAATCGTCGCCCGGATCTGCGCTCTCGATCCACTGTTGCAGCTGCAGCCTGACGTCTTCCACCGCGTTGGCGTGGTCTTCAGTTCCTGCCGTCAGCTTGTCGATCCTCCGATATTGCCGCGCCATCCATTGCAATACCGACAGGCCGGTCTGGCGGTAGGGCTGGCTGAGTAAATCGGCGAACACGCCAAACGGTATGGCCAGCCCGTCGGCCACAGCCTCGGGGAAGTGGTGATGCAGCTCTCCCAGTTTGGCCGCCTTGGGTCCGACGCTGCGACCGGAGTCGCTGGCCCGCAGGGAGCGCAGAGAGATGAGGCCTTTGCGATCCAGGTCGAGTTTGTTCAGATCGGCACGAATCAGCGTGTCGGGAACCCCCCCATCGTAACCGCGAACAACCCGCGGAGCGGTAGCCGCGTCGATCAGTCGAACCGAACCCTGCAAAGACGCCGCCAGCACAACTTCCCCGCCGTCCCGTTGATGCAACCTGGGGATCAGGGACTCGTCCACAGCCACATTGGGAATGCCGAGGTTGCGGGCCAGAAGTTGTACGTGCGAGAGAGGATTGCCTTCTCCCGCTGTCAGTATGCCGGCTACCGGCGGCAGATCGGCCAAAGTCGAAGCTAACAAATAGATGCCGCGTGGGTCGAATGAATCTCCGTATTGTGGCGCCTTGGATCGCAGCCGGCCACTCGCCAGACCCGGATTGAGCGCGCGCAGGCCGGCACCGATCTCCTCACCAAACAATTCATGTCGCACGCCCGCCAGTCGGTTGGCGTCCTGCAGCAGGCCATCGAGAACCTGGCTGAAAAAAAATAGCGGACTGGCGCGCAGCTGGTCCTGCAGGAACTCGCCGGCACGCGGTGCGATGGTGTTGAACCTGTCTACCGACTCCCCGAAATGAAATCGCTGACGCTGGCTGCTCCAGCCGGGCACGAGCGCAAGATACTGGAGTGTTTGCTTGTAGGACTCGAGATCGACGCGGGTCGCGCCTCGCAGCCGGTCCAGTGCCGCGATCAGCTCGTCTCGCTGCCTGGAGCTCAACAAACCCGCCCCATAGGTTGCCTTTACACTTGCCTTCAACCAGTCGAGCTGGCGGGCCCGGGTTGCGTCTGCGATGGCATCGCGCAGCACCGTCGCCGCCACGAAGTGATCATTCTCGAGCGCGTGGCTGGCTCCGGCAATCGCGAGCCTCAGTCCGGCGCTGGCCTCACTCACGGCCGCGATTCTGAGTTCCGACAGCAACTCAGCGGTCGCAGTAAATCGTTGTTCAGCCGTGGAGTCGTCGGCGAGCGCGTTGACACCGCCGCGAGACAAGGCAGCCAGGTTCGCACTGGCATCCGCGCTATTCGCCAAGCGCTCTAAAAGTTGCGCCGCCGAGGGGCCCGCGTACGCCGCCTCGATGAGCCCGGCAAGACGCTGGTACTCCGCGGATAGGCTGGACCCCGGCCGATGGGAGATGTACTCGCGAACAGCGGCCGCATCACTGTAATCCGGTCTGATGTGAATCTTGTTGCGTAAGGGTCCAAAATCCGGGTCTCGGTCGGCCAGCGATCCTGCCAGCCGGCGAACTTCGCCAATGGATTTGGTGTCCTCGCTGTGGCCCAGGAACCGCACGGCGGTGCGGAAAGGCAGGTAACGCTGCTTCAGCCATGTCGGATCTTGCGCCAGCCTGAGCAGCAGCCTGCGGGCGCCCCTGCGTTCGCCCTCCTCCTGCAGCGCACCGCGGTAGTAGCGGGCCTTGCGAAGTATCCAACCGTTGTCAGAGGCGATCAGGAACTGCTCGATTATCATTTGATTGAGGGTGTCGGGATAATGCTCGTCGGCGGTGAGAGCGGTGACATCCAGATCGGCGTATATATTGGCGACCATGTAGCCGGCCGCTCGAAGCTGCTTGACCCGGTCCGTCCACTCGCCGTGCTGCCAGCCGCCGCCGCGATCCGCGCAGGCATACGGATCGGGAGGCAGTACGGCGCCATCTTTGCAGAACCAGCGAATGCGCCGAAAAGGGCCTCGTTCCGAGGCCTTCATATCTTCGATCCACGATCGCAGGACGGTGGTGTCCGGCAAATCCACCGTCGCCGGCACGACCGGACAAGTCACGAGGAGCACGCAGCCGATCAGCCCCGCTCCAAATTGCGTCTTGATTGTGTTCATCGCGTACCGGGGACAGTTTACTTAATAAGTTCCTGTCCAGGATACCCGTCATTGCGAGCGCAGCGAAGCAATCCAGTGAAACAAAATACCATACTGCGGCGCTGGTTTGCCGCGTCCTGCCACGCCTCGCTCGCAGCTTCGGCACGGTCGAAAAACCGAACTTCAGCGTTCTTGATCACCGGAGCGAGCTTGCGAAACGGCCAAAACGCATTATGATTTTCAATAGGTTATTAATATTGATCGGGGGAAGGGTATGAAGACGACGATATTTGGAAGCGGCTACGTGGGTCTGGTAACCGGTGCCTGTCTGGCGGAGGTCGGCAACGAAGTAATGTGCATGGACGTGGATGCGTCGAAGATCGAACAATTGAAAAACGGTGGGATCCCCATCTACGAACCCGATTTGGACCGTCTGGTGAGCAAAAATATCGCAGCCGGGCGATTGAATTTCACCACGGACCCCCGGGAAGCGGTAGAGCACGGACTATTCCAGTTCATCGCCGTCGGAACTCCTGCGGACGAGGACGGCTCGGCGGATTTACAGTATGTACTGGGGGTGGCTGAGACTATTGGCGAGTACATGCCGGATTACCGCGTCGTCGTCGATAAATCAACCGTACCTGTCGGCACGGCGGACAAGGTCAGAACCGCGATCTGCGAGGTGTTGAAAAAACGCGGTGTCCAGATCGAATTCGACGTGGTGTCCAATCCCGAGTTTCTCAAGGAGGGAGCCGCCATTGATGATTTCATGAAACCCGATCGTATCGTGGTCGGCACCGACAATCCGAGGACCACGGAGCTGTTGCGGGTGATTTACGGCCCTTTCAACCGGCACCGCGACCGCCTGATTGCTATGGATATCCGCTCGGCGGAACTGACCAAATACGC
This sequence comes from Gammaproteobacteria bacterium, assembly GCA_024639325.1. Lineage (GTDB taxonomy): Bacteria > Pseudomonadota > Gammaproteobacteria > Arenicellales > JAANXG01 > JAHEKE01. The sequence goes on along the minus strand of JAHEIO010000008.1, from coordinate 56,686 downwards.
CGCCAACGCCATGCTCGCGACCAAGATCAGCTTCATGAATGAACTGGCGAACCTGGCGGAACGCGTTGGCGCCGACATCGAGCAGGTGCGCCACGGCATCGGTTCGGACACGCGCATTGGATATTCTTTCGTCTATCCGGGATGCGGTTACGGTGGATCGTGTTTTCCTAAGGACGTATCCGCTTTGGAGCGCACCGCCCGGGAGGTCGGCTCCGACGCCAAACTGCTGCGCTCGGTTCAGGACGTCAACGACAATCAGAAACGAATATTAGTGGACAAGATCAAACACCATTTCGACGGAAACCTCAAAGGTCGGACTATCGCCATCTGGGGACTGGCCTTCAAGCCCAACACGGATGACATGCGCGAGGCACCGAGCCGCGTGCTTCTGGAGGCGCTGTGGGAGGCCGGCGCCAAGGTTCGCGCATTTGATCCGGCGGCGCACGAAGAGGCCATGCGCATTTATGGAGAGCGGGACGATTTACACCTGGCTGAAACGCCGGAGGCCGCGCTGCAGGGCGCTGACGCCCTGGCGTTGGTGACGGAGTGGCGTGTCTTTCAGAGCCCGGATTTCGAGGAGGTCAAGCGGCTGCTACTTGAACCGGTGATTTTCGATGGTCGCAATATTTACGACCCGGATTTTCTTGCCGGCAAGGGCTTTAGCTACTACGGCATCGGGCGCGGGACCTCAACGGCAGGGAGCGCCGCCAGTAACGACGATATCGCGCCGCCCCGGTACGTTTACGGCGTGCGCTAAGCCTGGTCGCCGATGCTATAGCATCGGGCCTTTTAGCAACAACGGCATTGGAGACACGGTGTTCTCCTGAATGCCGACCCCTGGCCGCGACAATGTAGAGAGTATACGCCCGTAAGAAATCGCTCCTGTCCCGACGGTGTGGTCGATATGCTTTATGCGAATGTGGTCCACGATGAGTTTGGTGGCGCTATAATCGGCGAAACGGCAGCGACGAATCTCGACGTGGTGGTATGAAAAAAGACAAACCGTCGGCCTGCGGAACCGTCGGCTCGATATTGTTCTTGATGTCCGCGGCCGCAGCGGCCGCGGACATCTCTTGTTACACCGTGCAGCTGGCCGCAATGCCGGTCGAGCGGCAGGCGTCCGAATTCCTGCGCGAACAGCAGCTCGAAGATCGTTGTCGTGTGGTATCCGTACCGGGAAATTACACTGTACGATGTTCTCCGGAGCGAAGTTATTTGCTCGCGATGAGGCACCTGGAACGTTTCCGGGAAGCATACCCCTCTGCGTACGTGAACGTCACGAAACGATATTTCATGGAAGCGTCGTTCGTCATCCCGGACGGCGATCACTCGACCTGTGCTCCTGGCCTGAATGAATTCGATACCGTGCTGTTCCCCGATTCGTTCATAGCAATCGAGTCGGAAACCGATGGCTCTATATCCAATATCCTTGGACGAATAGAAAACGTCCGCGATAAGTACCTTGAAAAACTCAACGAACGCGGCAGCTTCAAGGGATTCTACTTTCGATCACAGTTTGAACGCGATATGGACAATAGCGATGAACGGGAATTCTTGGCGCTGGAGTGGGAGCTGTTCGACGAAGGTTGGCGCGAATCCAAGAAACAGCTCGATGAGAAGCGGGTTGAAACTAAGCTTCAGTATCTGCAGCTGCTGAGGGATATGCATGAGCGCAACCTGCATGAGGCGCTGTTTCGGTTCCAGGGAGTGTCGAATTCAACGCGGTTCTACCAAGCCAAGAAAAGATTCAAGACTTTGAAGAACCTGTTGGCCAAGTACGAAGAGCAGCTCGAGCAGGGCTATGTGACTCGAACCGAATACGAGAATATGCGTTATAAATATGAAAGGGCGCAGCACGACGTGCACCACTATTCGGGGCTCGATCGAAGACGCATGCGTCTGCGAGATTTCGACATCGTCAATACGATCGAATATGTCTCTCTCGCCCCGTTTGATTCCCTGACTGACAAAGCGGTGGATAATTCTTACGATTTACGGATTCAGGAACTGTTCATCAGCCGAAGTGAATCTTTTCCCGAATGGCTCGATAACCTTTCGCTGCGGCTGTACGTGGGAACCGAGCGGGAGTTCGGCGCGGACGAATTGACCAATATCGTCGGCATCCGCGCGCGAATACCGATCGGGTCCAACCACGGGCGACAGGAGTTGATTGACATTGAACAATCCGCCTATCGAGATCAGCAGCAGGCGATCATTGCTCGCCTAGAACAAAAGATAAATCGTCTCTCCGAGTTATTCCAGTTTCACCAGAAAAGGATCAAGACCGCCGCCAGCGAGTACCGGCTGCTGGAAAGGCACCGCGATCTTCAACGGGAGTACCGTGAGCACCCTCTGCCTGCATTAGCGGCGGTGCCGGACAAAGCGATCGATCACCTGACCGTGGATCTGCTGGCCAAGGAGGAGGATATCCTGTTGGCGCGTCTCGATGCCTACGAAGTCCTGCTGCAGCTGGAAGCGCTCGTCATCCCCGATGTCTTGAGCGAGCTAGTCGTCAACTAGGATTAGGTTTTCGCCATCCGGCGGCGCCCAGCGGGCGTCGGATGGCGTTCGTACGATCCCCGACCACGGGTGGCCCGCCGGGATGTCGAAGTCAATGTCCCGAACGATGTTGTGATGCGTATAACCGCCGTGCAGGTTCACGTCCACACCGGTCCTGATATTCTGCAGCGTATTGAAGGCCGAGCTCCACTGCAGGACGATGTGCCGGATGTGGTTGACCTCGCTGTCCGTAAAGCGGCTGTGGAAGGTGCGGGACAGTTTCACATAACCGTGGCCCCGTTTGCCCTTGTTCCACGCCCCGTTGATCACCAGGTCCCTGACGCGGCAGGCGTAGACGTTATCGAAGGCCAGCGGGTGGCGGCCGCTGTCAAGGATGTGCAGGTCCTCGATCAGGCAGCGCTCCGCCCATTGGCCGCTAATTGCGTCGACGGCGTAGTCTGGGTGTGAGTTTTCGTACTCGAATTGCACCTGGGCCGGGGACGCGCCGGGGACGCGCTGTTCAAGAGTGAATCCCTTGAGCCGAACTTGTGTGGCTGGAATGACTTCGAGCACGCGCGTAGCAGAACTCTCCAAGGGCAATCCCACGGGATGGCGCGTAACAACCGTGTTGCCGTGAACGCGTTCGACCTCGACCAGTACCTTCCTGAGGTACGGGTACTTTTTGTTCCAGTGCCTGCTGTTTAGCGCTTCCAGGAAACGCCGGTCGTTCGGCATTTCAAGCAGTAAAAGATCTCCCCGGCGGATGTCGTTGGTGCGTGACAGATGAAGGTTACGATCGCCGGGACGGGCGTCCCTTATTAGCGTGCCTATACGATCTCCCAATCTGCCGTGAAAAGATATAACCGCCTCCGCCGGCCGTTTGAGGTGCGAGACGATTTGCGTTTCCCGGGGCCCGTGCCCGTGCAGGCTGATGTGGCTTTTCAGGCGGATCGGTTTATAAAAATCCAATTTTCCGCGCGGCAAGCGTATCACCGTATTCTCCCCGTCCGGCAAGCGGTCGATGATGTCCTGCAGAGCGAGCGCGTCATCTCGGTCATCGTCAGGCGTGACGCCGTAGAATTGCGCTTCAACGACCGCCTCACGATCGGACTGGTTGAAGAACGCGAGGTCCGGCATGGAAACGGCGCCCTGGGCCAGCAGCAGGGCGAAAAAGAACACCGCGTACGAAAAATACATCAGGTACGAAGGCAGCCATCGCACCAGCGCGTGATCGATCATCACGACGTTGTCGTCGCTGGTCTGTTTGGCGCCGCCCTTCGACCATTTTTGATCGGAAAGATTGAAGTACGCCCGTATTTTGACGATGGCGCCAAACCATTGGCTGTACAGCATCAGCGGAATGGTCAGCATGCTTACCGGATGGCCGCGAACCGCGATCACGAACATTTGAATGACCCGCACCCCAAACACCCACGCAAGGTAGAACGGAAGGTAGATGAAGGAGTTGAATATGGACAGTATCACCGCGCCGGTGATACCAACCAGGGAGGTCCACATGGAGAGCCTCTGATCGAGGATGGCGATCCAGGTAAACAGACCGGTCGTGCGCCAGCCCAGGGCGAGCGCCCGGTCATTATTGCGCAGCGTATTGCCGTACCAACGATACGGCAGGGAGGTGCTGACGGACAGGAAATTCGCATCGCGGCTCTCCAGGGAGTACGTGGTGACGTCGGGAATGTACAGCATGTTCCATCCGTTCTTCAAAAGATAAAACCATGTGGTTTTATCGTCGCCCATGAGAAATTTGAACTTGCCGTGCCGCCAGTGCGTGATCACATCCGTTTCAAGCTGCTTGATAAACTCCTCCTTGATGATGACGGAGGTTCGAAACATCGAGAAGCGACCGGTCAGGGTGAGCACTTTGTTGGACAGCGACTGCGACTGAAACAGCACGTGGCGCTGGCCGAATTTCAGGTTGAACCACTCTTTGTACCAACTGGAGTGCGTGTTGATGTAGGCGACCTCGTTGGTGGTCAGCGCTCCAAGATCTCGGAAGGTGCTAAAGAAAGGAATGGTCTTCTCGAGGGTGTGGCTTTCCAGATAGCTGTCGCCGTCCATGAAAATGGTGATGCTGTTGGGTTCCTCCTCGTATCGTCTGGCGACCGCGCGCAGCGCGTGACCCATGGCGATTCGTTTGCCCTGGGTCTGGCGCTGCAGTATCAGCTCTGTCTTGTGGCGCACAGGATGGGCATCGAAAGTGGCAGCAATAATTGCATCGTCCTGATCGGACCCTGTGGACACGATCAGGGTCGCCCGGCACGGTACGCTGGACAATTCCGAGAATATCGACTGAAACGTCTCGATGGAGACCCAGGGCTCTTCCTTGAAGGAAGGTATCACGAAGAAAATGTGCGCCGGATATTTGCTCTGGTCGGGAATGCCGGCCACGATTCTCTTGAGTTTAGGGTAGTAAAACAGGGCGTACATGGTCGAACGAACATAGTGGGTCAACTGCCATCCGTAACGCCACAGCGCAAAAGCCCCAAGCACGACAAACGTTTCGTTCTTCACGTAGTAAAAATATGGCCACATGGAGTAGCCGATACCGAATGCGATCAGCGAGTACGAGATTCCCGGGATGATGAAGGAGATCAGCCCCTCTTTGCGTCCGAATCGTCTGACCACGGCTGCGGCTAAAGCGTCTTGATCCAGACCTTGACGCGCGTATTCGCCGGCAGGCGGACGCGCTTGTCCACGAACTCGAGCCTGATGAGCGTTTCGTTCAGGCTGGCCTCCTGGGTCGCCGTGGCCTGGCCGTTGACCGAAGAGTAACCGACGGCGATGACCTTGGCGACATATTCCACGTCCGTCGCTGGGACGTAGACATCGGCATCCATGCCGATCCTGATTTTGAGGGCATCTTCGGTCAACAATTTCACCAGCACGTTGGGAGGGCTGTTTTTTTCGATGAGCACCATGATGTCGTTGGGGGTGACGTACTCGCCCGCGGAATGCTCGACGTGGAATACCTTCCCTTTGACCGGAGAGGCCACGGTTTGCCGGGCCTGACGCTGCAGCAGAGCGTCCCGCTGGGTCACCAGGGCGGTTTTTTCGCGCCGCAGCTGGTCGATCTGAGCCGCAACTCCGGAACGGCCCTGTTCCGCCTCTTCGACGGCGCGCTGGTAGCTCACGGAGGCCTGATGATATTGGTTCTCGACGAAACTTAAGTCTTTGATCGATATGATACGTTTGTCGAACAGTTCGCGTGCGTTCTCATATTCCTGTTCCTTTTTCTGTAATTTCCGCCTGAGCGACTCAACCAGTCCGCTCACGCCGCGATCAGTTTTATAGCCCAGTAAATCTATCTGATCATCGATGTTGCCCAGGGCCATGCGAACATTCTCGAGTTCGATCCCTATACTTGGGTCTTCAATCGTGAACATTGGCGTTCCGGCATCGATATACGAATTCGGACCCGCAAGAATCGTTTCGACGATACCGCCCGAGTTGGCGGTGACGCGCTCGATGTTGCCGCTGACAAGACCGGTGGCGTGTATGCGGTATACCGTGTTGTAGAAAAGGACGATCATCACCGTAATCACGAACAGTATGCCGAGACCGATGGAAACATAGCTTTTGGCTTTGAACCGCTTGAACAGCGATTCCGCTTCGAGTTCCGTCAGATTGAGGGCGTCTTCGATGGGAGAAGCGAGACCGGGAGTCGTGACCACGGAGATGAGGTCTTCGACATTATCTATCTTTCCCTCGATGGCGCTTTCGATGTAGTGTCGAAGCACGCGTTTCTGACGTTGTTTGATGTTTTTGAACTCGAAACCGGCAACGTCACGACGCCGGGCCTTCAACTGCAGCTCGACCTTGAGCGTAATAAAAGAATCCGGCATCGGCAGCACGCAGCGCGCCGCGATCACCTGGTTTATTCCGAGGTCTATGTCAAATCCTTCTATGCCGACGCCCGCGACCGACCAGTCCGCCGCCTTGTAGTTCTTACCATCGATCTCGATCACCATCGGGAGGTTTACCCGGTGGGCTTTGCGGAGGTAATTGAGTTCGCTTACGGCGGCGGACATGTCCGTCTATACCTTTTTCCTGTTTCCAGCAAGATGTTCAGTCGGTGTTCAAATTCGGCAAAGTAGACAAAAGCAGATTGCTGCCGTAAATAGGCGCAACAGACGCGCTGCCATTGAAGGGCATCTCTTGATTCACTGCGTTTACCCTGTTCCAGATGGCACTCAATCTGGACTCTTCGTCAGTTAATGACTACCGTTTATAGGTTAAAGTATAGTCTTAATTCTCACGGTAACTAGTTGATTCACGGGTGCGCCGGCGGCGAACGGGCTGATCGCCGGCATATTGATTTATCCGGGCAGGGCACGGCCGAGATTTTTCGCTGCGGGACCTGATTTCGGTCGCATTTTCCATTATCGGCGCTACACTTTTTGATAGGTGGAGAAACGTATGAAAAAAAATCCAGATTCTTCGGCCGCGGGGGCGCGTCGGGGTTCGAACTCCCAGGCGGACATCGAGAGAACCGCCCGAATCGCGGGGCTCCGAGATTTCCACACGCCCACGCTGGAGGCGGTGGAAAAAAGACGGTTGCAGCTCTGGATCACCGCCCTGCTGCTGCTGGTTTCGGTCTCGGTCGTGCTGGTATTCATCACCCTGGGGCTCAGCGAGTTCGAGTCCGACTGGTTTCGTCCAGAATTGCTGCAGGTCGCTCTGCTGCTGCTGGTCTTCCTGTTCAGCGGCTATGCCCTGGAAAAGGAGATGCAGCTGAGACGTCTGACCGAGCTGCTGGTGTCGGAGCGGGTGTTGACGGCTTCACTGACCAACCGGCTCCGCGAGATCAGCTTTCTTCTCAAGGCGGGTAAGGCGTTAAACCTGAATCTGGATCTTCAGGGCGTGCTAGATACCATCAGCCGATGTGCCCACGATCTGCTCGAATGCCGGGCGTCGTCGATCATGATGGTGCAGGCGGAAGACCAGCTTCGCGGCGTGACCGGGAACACAAATCAGACCGTTCGTTTTGGAGAAGGGTTGGCGGGTCGGGTAGCGAACTCGCGGGAGCCGCTGCTCGCCTCGGAAACGCTCACCGATGCCAAGGGCAATCCTCGGGAATCGTCGTCGAACACCATGTGCGTACCGCTGATTCATCGTGAAACATTGCTCGGTGTACTGCAGGTGGACGCCACCGCCGAGCATAACTATACGCAGCACGACCTGCGCGCTCTCAGCCTGTTTGCCGAGCAGGCCGCTTCGGCCATCGCCAACGCTCAGCTGTACGAGGAGCAGCGGCTGACCGCGTCACGAAGCGCTTATCAAGCGCTGCACGACACGCTGACCTCGCTTCCGAACCGCTTCTATTTTCTTGATCACTTGGAGCAGGGGATTTCCCGTCAGCGGCGGGGCGGCAAGAGGGTGGCCTTGTTGTTCGTTGATGTCGACGATTTCAAATCGATCAACGACAACCTGGGACATTTCGCGGGTGATGAAGTCCTGGTTGAGCTTGGCCGGCGCATGCGAAGTTGTCTGCGCACGACGGACACGGCGGCGCGTTTAGGCGGCGATGAGTTTGCCATCATGATCGAAGGCATTCGCTCCTCCGCTGACGTAGCTTGCACGGCCGAACGCCTGCACAAGAAACTGTCGGAGCCTTACGTAACCAGTGTTCGGGATAAAACGGTCAAGCTGACCATCAGCGTCGGCATCGCGCTGGAGGGGCTTGAGTCCAAGACGGGCACTGATCTTCTGCGCAACGCGAACACGGCGATGCGAATAGCCAAGCGGTCGGGCAAAGCCAGAACCGTTGTGTTCAAGCAAAACTTGGATGCAGATACCCGTGATCATTCCGATCTCGAGGCCGAATTGTGGCGGGCGCTGGAACAAGAAGAATTCGAACTGGCCTTTCAGCCGATTTTCTCTCTCGACAGCGGACGCATCACGGCGCTTGAGGCCCTGATACGCTGGCGGCATCCAAAACGAGGCATGTTGCCGGCCAGCGCGTTTGTGCCCATCGCCGAGCAGTCCGGCTCGATATCGGATATAGACCGTTGGGTGTTCGACGAGGCTTGTAGAACTCTTCAGGAACTCACGGTGCCCCGAAACGACTGGAGTTTGGACTTGCATCTGAACGTGTTGCCGTCGCGGCTGAGTGATCCGAAGATCACTGCGGACCTGCAGAACGCTATACAGACCTCCGGCATCCAGCCTAAGCGAGTGGTGCTGGAAGTCTCGGAAAGCGCGGCGTTCACCGCAATTAATGATTCCCGTTCGGTGATGCACACATTTAAGTCGCTTGGGGTCCGGCTGGCGCTCGACGATTTCGGCACCGGCTACTCGTCTCTCACCTACCTCAATCGCTTCCCGGTGGACGTGATCAAGATACACCCGCTATTCGTCTCCGGGCTCACCGAGGCTGCGGTGGAGACCGATCTTGCCAAAGCGATCGTCAGCCTGGGTTTGAGCTTGAATCTTTCGGTTATCGCCCAGGGGGTCGAGCGCACCGACCAGCTGATGCGCCTGCGGGAAATGAAATGCCCGTATGCCCAGGGCGTTATCCTTTCCGAACCCATACCGTTGACGTCACTCGAGCAGCTGTTGCGCTCTCCAGACCCGGCGCCCAGCCTGCGCGCCCAACTGAGCACCGTTGCGTGATGACGCTCCGAGCATTCGGCACGGGTCATTGAACGGACGGAGGATATTGACACCTCGTCTAATTGAAACCTCGTCTAATTGAAACCCGGGGCGACCCTTGGCAGAGGGTCCTCAACGTGGGAGCATAAGAATAACAAAAGAAACGGACTCGGATTTTTGGTCAGGTTTCGTCATTGAAAGATCACAGCTTTGGCTTCGCAGTTACCGCGTTAGGTGTACTTTTCTTGTGTCCGGACGCCTTGCTCGTTCGGCTGATCCAGGGCGAAGGAGGCGGCGGCTGGTCCATCGCATTCTGGAGAGGATTGTTGACGGGTTTTGGGCTCGTTGTGATCTATCGTGTGATCGAAGGCCCCGGTGCAATGCGGCGCTTTCTTTATGTGGATCGATGGGTGGTGATCGCCAGCATCACAATGGCAGTCCAGGCATTGGCATTCATTCTTTCGATTACGAATACGGCGGTAGCCAATACCCTGATCATAATAGCCACCTCGCCTTTGTTCACGGCATTGTTCTCCTGGATCTTGCTAAATGAAAAACCGCCGCTGCGAACCTGGGTCGCGATTTTACTGTCCTTCGTGGGGATAGTGATCATTGTCTTCCACGACCTGAGAAGCGGTCATCTGCTGGGCGACCTGCTCGCTCTGGTGACTGCAATGGGTTTAGGCATCACGTTCGTGATCATCCGCCACCGAAAATCCGTAAACATGATGCCAGCGATGTCCTTGGGAAAGCTGTTGTCCGCGGTTGCGGCGATTCCGCTGGCGGCGCCCCTGGCGATGACCGACTTGGGACTGGGTCTGATGATGTTCCTGGGTCTCGTTCTTTTACCGGTATCTTTCGCTTTGATTACACTGGGACCTCGATACATCCCGGCACCGGAGGTCAGCCTGCTCATGCTGCTGGAAACGGTGCTGGCACCGATTCTGGTTTGGTTGGCCTTAGGAGAGGCGGCAACCAGGGAAACGGTAGTCGGGGGGGGCGTTGTATTGTCGGCTTTGATTGCAAACTCCGTGCTGACCCTAACGTCCACCGGTCGGCATGCGAAGCAGACCGATTGACCATGGTGCCCATGGGCCCCATGGCGCACGCGCTCAAGGTGAGGTAATCCCCATCCGACAGCCGCGGTGCCCCGGTTCGTTGGTGATTATTTTTGCCTCGCGTCGGCAATGATCACGTCACTGGCTTTTTCACTTATCATATACACCGAAGTCACAATGAAGAACCCGGGAATTTTGGGAAATACCGATGCGTCGACGATGCGCAGGTTTTGCGTGCCATGGACCCGAAAATTACTGTCGACCACCGCCATCGCGTCGCTAACAGGGCCCATTTTGCACGAACAAGAAGCATGGTGACCCCAAGCATTGTCTCTAACGAACTGCCGAATCTCTTCGTCTGTTTCAACATCCCGTCCGGGCAGCATTTCATATTCCACTAGGTCTTTGTTTCGAGCCAGGATTCTGCGTACGGTTTTTACTCCTGACACTACGGAATCCAAATCTTTGTCCGCACCCTCGGTAAAGTAATTGAAGTTGATATCGGGCGCATCACGCGGATCACCGGATTTCAAGGTCACGCGCCCGGCATTGTTCTCAGTATGCGCCTTTAGAATAGCCCATGTAAAAGTTTTGTTTTCGAGAATTTTCCTGGAATATCCCGGATAGTAGCCTTTGAAGTTTCCCAATATTCCAAACATAAACAAATCCGGATCCGGACGTTCTGGAAAAGAACGTTTCATTATCGCGATAACCGCTCCATTCGTAGTGTATGGGCCCTTTCCATTCAACCACTCACTGAACTGCGGGTCGGCGCTTTCGTTATCCGCCGGCGCATGAAACTTCATGCCCTCTAATACCGACAGCCGTTTCCGTAACCTGGAAACTACACACACCTCGTACCGGTCCTGCAGATTTTCGCCAACCCCCGGAAGATCCACTTTCACGTCTATTCCGTGTCTAACCAACTCTTCTTTGGCCCCAATTCCTGACAACTTGAGTATTTGAGGTGTGTTGAACGCACCCCCGCTCAGTATTACCTCACGGGTGGCGGAAACCACATGCGCTTCGCCCACTTCATCGCCCCCGGATCGCGGATCCGCTTCGTATAAGCTTTTGCCCGCGATGTACTCCACGCCCGTCGCACGATTCTCTGCATCGAGAACGATGCGCGATACCAAAGCGTCGGTTCTTACCGTCAGATTTTCCGGGCAAGCCTTTTGTGCGTGTCGAATGTATTCTCGGCTTCCGCTGCGCTTTCCGCTGGATATGGAAAGGGGGGCCACGCATATCCCCTCCGAGCCGCGTTCGACCAGACGCCAATCATTCGGGTCGAAACCATGCCCCAGTCTTTCAAACGCCCGCTTGAAAGGTTTGCGGAGCTCTGAATAAGATTCCTTCACCGCGGCGATTATGAGTTTTTTGAGAACTTTGTCCCCAACTATCATTGCCGGATCGGCGACGTTTGTCGCCAGCCATCCGTGAAATCCGTGCCGACTTTCGGTGTCGGAAGCAGGCACATACTCGCAGCGTTCTAAACGCTCGAAATAGCCGCGCATCTTGTCACTAATCCAGCTGTCGTCACCGGTCGCCTCGGCGATCTGATCCCAATCGCTGTTGTTGGGGTAGATCGTGACCATGGCATGGTGTGCGGTGCAGCCACCCAGGGTTCCGGCGCGTGGGTAGAGCACGCCTTTGCGCTTCGAAGTAAACTTTTCATCACGCTGCTGCTGGGCATCGTCCGCATAATGGCGCACGTAGAAATCCCAGCTCAAGCGGTCATCTTCCGAAGCCAGGGTGTGAAAAGCAGGGACTTGATAGTTGTAGGGTTCATCGTCACCCCCGGCTTCCAGTAACAGAACCTTAAACCCGGACAGCGCAAGGTTCGCCGCCAAAGGGCCGCCCCCCGCTCCAGAGCCGACAACTATGTACTCGAAAGCGTCTCTACCGTCTCCGGGCGCGTCGGATTCTGACTTGGCAGGTTTAAGCATTGATGTGCGGCCGCTGACTAGCCCGCCGATACCTGATATACCGCTGGTAAAGAGCTCGGGGAAACGACGCCGGGAAACGATACCGTCGTTCGTGTCAAAATGATTTGCATGCGCTCAACCCGACGGATTCCAGATCAACAGCGTCACAGCAGGGAGCGGAGCGAAAGGCCAATCCATTTATTATCGATAGAGAATGGCTATGGATTGCTTCACTACGTTCGCAAAGACGAAATTTTGCATCGACGAGGTTTTCCTCGAATATTGTGGAACATCTGAATTATTGGTAATCATATGATTGCAATCCCTAGAAATCGGCGCGAGGCGCCCCTCCTGCTGTAGGAGCGGCGCCCTCGCCGCGATTAATCAGAGATTCCCAGTTCTACGTTCTCGCGCTCAGCAGCTATGTTACAAGGTTTTGAGAAATTCGATCAAAGCCAACTTATCATCATCGTTTAGCCCGGGTTCGTCCGGTTGGTAATCCGTGCCGAAATAGTGGCCGCGGTTGACCACGAAATCCGGGCACTTGCTTACGGCTAACATGGGATCGACCAAATCTCGGAATTGCTCGCGCGCCGCTTCATCGGAGGCATCGGGAGGAAGCGCCTTGAGTTCTTTTTTTGTTTTCAGCAGGACTTTCAGAACCTCGCGTTTTTTTTCCAGATCCAGATTCGACAGCAAGTTCACCGGCGTTCCCTTGGGGATGGGGCCAATCTGAATGCCATCGGCACTGAACAACCACGGTAGCCAACGTTCCAACGGACCACCTAATCGTTTGAGAAATGTCGGCAAGTACCCCGCCGGCACCCTCAGGTAGCTGGTTGCCGTGGTTACATCGATCACGCCGGGCAAATCCTTACCGGATTCGGTTTTATACAGGCGCTCGCCTGCACGCTTTTCAGGCCATAGCATTTTTTGAATTGAGTCATTGAACGAAACCATCCGCCCCTCTACCGAACCGCGCCAATCGAATTTGCCTACCGTATTGTTTAATAAAAACGGAGCGGTGGACCAAATGCTTGTGAGTGACGGTACGCGCGTATAACCGCGACCACCGGCCGGCATCGAGTACTCTCGTGGTTCACCGCTTATGGGGTGATGCACGGTGATAGTCCCGACGGATGGAAGGTCCTTGTATGACTTTGATGAGAAATTATCCCAAATATCGTTGGCCAGGGCGTTCGTGCCAAGCGGCCGGCACGCGTTGGTTTCTAACAGCGTAATGGGAATTCGCAGGTCCGTAGAAAGATAGTTGTCTTCAACGAAATCCGAGTCGAGTGCAAGCTCGGTCATGCTTCGCTTGAACTCGTCCGTTTTAGTCCAGGCCCAGTAGTCGTTCCAGCATTGGAGATATCCCGAGCCGGCGCAGCCTTCGTCGGGAAAGAATGTAAACGCCTTGTCGGGGAGTTTGCTTGAATGACATCGCGCGCAACGTTCTGCGAATACCGTCTTCCCCTTTTCCAAACGCGCCGCGTCCTCGGTCAGGTAAGCATCCCCGCCCGGGGCGTCTTCCAATAAATCCGGCCTCGATGCGGCCAGGAAAAATAGCGCAAGGTCGGTAGTTTGATTTTCCGTCGCGTTCCAGTAAGACGAATTCTCATTGGCCACCGCGATTTCGAAGGGGGTGAACGGCGCACCGCCAATAAGCGGTTTGAAGTGTTCGAACCATTCCTCACTAAACAACCCAATATTTATAAAAACACGATTCAGCGCACCCAGCGCCCCCACCGAATCCGCGCCGTCTTTCAAAACGCGAGGGGTCCACACGGAATCCGGCGCCTCGTAAAAACTTGTCAGCGGGCTTCCCGCGGGAACAAATTCGTCGAATTGTTTATTGTCCAGGCCTCCGTCCGCAATGGTCTCCTTGCCCCATCGCTTGGCCATGGCCATGCGCGCCCCCAATTTGTAGACCGCATTCATATTACTCGGGTTGTTGATGTAGTCCGTGGAAATGAGCGATGTATCCAGCGCGCCGGGTCTGGAAGTATGAAATAACTGATAGGGAAAACTCGATGGATCGGGGTCCCAATTTAGGATCCGGTCAACCCAAAAATACTGGGCGCCCGGATTGGAATTGAGATTCTCGAATGCTGGATTTTCCGGGTCGTCCGGGGGATTCGTTGGATTGGGTCCGACATGGCAAAACCCACAGGTCATTGCCACTCGATAAGGACGAACTAATTTCTTATCGAAATAATAGCTTGGATCTTCGTAGTAGCGAATCGGATCCCAATTTGCTTCAGCCTTCGCGTCGAATTCGGGATTGGGAAACAACCGCAAACCCATAACGCCGCTGGCGTATCCATAGTAAGAGCCGACCGCGATATTATCGCCACGGGCGCCAATCCTTACGCCGGGATATTTTTGTTCGTTTTCAAAAGGATCAGGGCCGCAGCCCTCTCTTCGCACGTCCAACCACAAACCATAACGATCTTGTCTTGGGCCCGTGGCTTTTTCAAAGCACGGTTCGTTCACCAGGCCCTGGTTGTACCATCGGTTGTCGCGATTGTACTTCAAGCTAGGATGATTTGAGATCGCCTTGAGCATATCCAAAGCACCTACACTGTTCCCTGCGAGAACGTCCCACATCCTATCGATGCCGCCGCTCCAGACGATCCAATTATTGCGTCCCTTTACGACGGCGGCGACGGCATCTTCGGGTGAGATTCCCGGCAGGTATGGTTCCAGCGCCGCCGCCACTTCCTGGGGACGTTTAGTGATGCCATAATCCATGTCGCGAAAATAATCCTCGTCCGCCGCCGGAAAGGATTCGGCGGTCCGGCCCACACAAAGCGCCTCGTCCAATACCTTGCCCGTACCTTTACCGCAGCCGGAATTTCCAGAACTACCGGCGCTCAGATCGGTAGCACTTGCGAGTCCCAAAATACCGACAGCGATGATAGAGATTACTATGCGAGTGATCTTAGTCTTCATTTCGATTCCCCAACGCAATACTGTGTTGTCGTGTAAAACTGTCCAGAGCTATACGGAAAAGCCGGCCGGTTCATTTCATCATCCGCATGTCCGCGATGCCGCCATACCTTAACATTGTCGGCCTTTGACAGGGATTCGAGGCCGCCTGGCGGGAAGTTCGGGCCACCGTTGCGCCTTTCACGAACAACGAATATACAATATGAACATGGCTGCGTAATTACTGCAGTGTTTCCAATCAACGTCGAAATGGTAATCGACCTTTCCAATTCCCGGATGTGGGTTTTCCCACATACTTACGTTACAAATGAAGGTTATTGTGCATCGAACAAACGGCAAGACCTAGGAACTTAAAGCCAAGCCCGTTCCAACGGCTTTCCATATTAGTTGAGATGAAAATCTAAAGTACCATAAATGCATATCCAGCTTAACTCATTTGTTGCGACGAAAATTACCGAGTATTTCCGGATAGTCTGGCCCGCGTAGGAACATCAATGCGGCATAATGACGAAAAAGTGGACCTCAGGCTGCTGTCGCTCTTGCATGCGCTCCACGACAAGGAGGAATTCATGCGGGGACTGCGGAGGCTTGAAGATTCCTGTTTGATCAATGACGGATCTTGGCAGGAGATCCGTCGGATGGGCAGGGATCTGGCCCCGGAAAACGGGCTGTTCACAACAGCTGCCGGGGCCAATTTTGCAGATACGCCTGAACAAGAACGCATGCCTGGAAAGAGTTTCAGAAATATTGCATGCGATCGGCGCGGCAAGGACAGGCGGGCGACCAAACTGCCCTGGCTGGGAACGGATCGGCGTAATTGGCAGCGGCGGCATTCCGCTCGTCGCCAAACCGACCTGTAGCGGTTTAAGTCCGTGGGCGCCGTTGTTATATAATTTGAGCGCACACCCCGGAAAAAGCCTGGGTAAATTTCGGTTAGCGCAATAAAATACCCGTGACCTGGAGCGGATATTGCGATGGTAAACCATCAAAAATTGAATATGGTCACGGCTTCGGAAATCGACTCATAATATGACCCCACAGTCCACCTTCATGGTCTGCGCTGAAATCTACCGCGACAGGGTAGAGCAGCTGCGCGCGTTGTTGGCCACAATGAATTCAGCGCCAGGTGTTGTAGATCCACAAAACGGTCTGGTTCCCTTCGCTCGGTTTGAGCGTTTACACGTTGCGCGCTTTGTCATCATCGAAGCGCAAACAACGGATGACATAAATATCTACGGTGTGGCCCCCCGTCCCTGGCCTCCTACCCTGATATTTTTAGGCGATTGTGATGGACCGTTTGAACTTTGCCTTGCCGAATTGGCCGAACGTGCCGGCCCCGGACTAAGAAAATTATTTGCTCATTGTCATGACTTCGATCCCGAAAGAGAAATTCTCTCGGAATGGATGAAGAGAAACAACAAAAAACCAGCGGCGAATTATATCAACTGGATAGGCAGGACCGTCACGCAGATCCATGAGGAAGCCGCTTTGCATGAAGCGCTAAGAAAACGACTCGAAGCAATTCAGCAGGAGAATAACACCTTAACGCCACAACAAATTAATCAATCCTTGCGCGATTTCGTGCATGACGAAGTAAAACAGGGCAGACTCGTCTTGACGAAAGCACCGGAGACTCCTTTAGTGTGGTGGCTGGGTAATTTAATTCACAAAATTACCGTACCGCTGGTGCTGCTTCTTTTCACCCCCCTGCTGTTGGTATTGTCGCCATTCCTAGCCGCAAAATTACGTTCGCTTGAACGCTCGGACCCGGAAATTGCGCCCCGTCCCGACAGAGACGCGGTTGCCCGCTTGGCGGACGCGGAAGATAGACTGATTACCAACCAATTCAGCGCCTTTGGAGACGTAAAGCCCGGGTTATTTCGAAGATATGCCGTGATTTTATTCCTATTTGGGCTGAACTACGCCGCTCGTCACATATACAGCAGGGGCTACCTTACGCGAGTACAAACTATTCATTTCGCCCGCTGGGTCCTTTTGGATGACAAGCGCAGATTGTTTTTTGCCAGCAATTATGACGGTGATCTGGAAAGCTACATGGACGACTTCATCAACAAGGTTGGCTGGGGTCTGAATATCGTGTTCAGCAACGGTGTCGGTTGGCCCAAAACTCGCTGGCTACTCAAGGACGGTGCGGAACGCGAGCAAAAATTCAAGTATTTTTTACGCAGGCATCAACACTACACCGACGTCTGGTACAAAGCTTACCCGGACATCAACGCGGTGGAACTTGCCCGTAACGCAAGAATTCGTGAAGGACTTGAGAAAACCAGTTTCCGAAAGGCCAACGAACTCGAGGAATGGTTGGGTGAGATCTAGTGTACCCCGTGGTAAATTCTGTGACATTCAGAGTCCCCCAAAAACACGGGGACAAGGCGCGCCTCGCAGGCAATATCCGGATATTGGCCAGAGGTGCAACGCAGTAGCCGTGGTTTTTGGGGGACTCCCGCAGGGCGAATCGACAAACACCCGCCTTCGGCGTTGCATCCGCTGCCATTAGCTCGCTAGTGCTTCGCGAATGCGCCTTGAATTCGGATGCTTGTCGCTTCGCTGAATGTCACAGAATTTACGACGGGGTACACTAGGGCCTGTCCGATGGAAAGATAGTATGCTTGACAATACTGAATTCGAGTTCGACGACGTGCAAGGCATCGTCCACTTCGCCCACGCTCACATGGTGGAAACGTGTTTTCTGTTGCTCAAAATACGGGACACTGCACTGGCAAAACAATGGCTGGCGCAGGCGCCGGTGACCACCGCTGTAAAATCTCCGCAGAGGTCCCGACCGGAAACGGCGCTGCAAATCGCATTTACCGCCGCGGGCCTGCAAAAGTTGGGAGTAAGGGAAACGGTCATTGCGGGTTTTTCCGACGAGTTTCTGTCCGGGATGACGAGCGCCAATCGCTCGAGGCGGCTTGGGGATATCGGAAAAAACGCTCCCGAATACTGGGATTGGGGAGGGGGCGAGGAGGATATCCCGGATGCACTGCTGATGCTTTACGCCGTCAAAAAAGGATTGGATGCCTGGAAACAGCAGGTCACCGGTCGACAATTCGAACAGGCATTCATACAAAAAATCCTGCCCACCAACACGCGGGTGAAAGATGAACCGTTCGGCTTTGCCGATGGGATCAGTCAACCGGTGATCGACTGGCATCGTGAACAGAGCACGGATACCCACAGGCGGGACCAATACTCGAACCTGCTTGCAGCCGGAGAAATTGTTCTCGGTTACCCCAACGAATATGGCTACTATACGGACCGGCCGTTGATAACGTCCGCCGATGATGGTCCGGCTGATATCTTACCGGGCGCCGAAGACAACCCTCGGTTGAAAGATTTGGGACGAAACGGCACCTACCTGGTTTTAAGACAACTTCAACAGGATGTTCCTGGTTTTTGGAAGTATGTTGATCAGGCCGCGGATGGCGATAGCAAAAATCGAAAGAAACTGGCCGCGGCCATGGTGGGACGTAAACGTGACGGTACTCCGCTTATGCCAACGGTTAAGGGAGATGTTGCCGGCACTCCTGAAAAACATAGCAAATTGAACAACTTCAACTATGCCGCTGACCCGAAGGGACAGGTGTGTCCTGTTGGCGCACATATCCGGCGCTCAAATCCCCGTACCGGAGACTTCCCACCCGACGTAGCCGGGCCTATTTCGCGACTGATACGCATCCTGGGCTTCGGGCGCGATAGCCCAACCGAAGACCTGGTTGCTTCGACCCGTTTCCACCGGATGCTGCGCCGCGGTCGACCTTATGGACTCAGGCTCAAACCCGCCGATGCCGTGGCGGCAATCGACGATCGAGACGAGCGCGGACTGCAGTTTATTTGCCTGTGCGGCAACATAAGCAGGCAATTCGAATTCGTACAGAATGCCTGGATAGTCAATGGCAAGTTCGATGGGTTACAAGATGAAACGGACCCATTGCTGGGAAATCGACAACCCCTGATTGACGGCAGCCCGACAGACAATTTCAGCATCCAACAGTTTTCGGGTCCGCGTAAGTGCCTGACCGGGATGCCGCAATTCGTCACCGTGCGAGGCGGCGCCTACTTCTTTCTCCCCGGCATACGTGCTTTGAAATATGTAGCTGAGTCTGCGGGCCCTGGCAAATGAAAGAATTGTTCTTCAAATTACTGCGGTTCATGCATCGTGTTTTCGAGGAGCTGCTGCACATAGAGCGGCGCCTAGAGCCGTTCTTCAGGCCCGCATTGAACAGGTTTACGCGGGAACCGACCGCCAAAGTGATCCAATATTTGATTAACTTCAGACGCAAAGACGAAGCACTGGGGTTGGCGGAAGAAAAGCATTTTGACTGGGAAGAACAGGCAAACGACGACATTATCAAGTTGATGGCGGAACAAATGCGCGGCCATTTCAAACCGGGTGCTTACGAACGTGGAGGAAATACGAAAACCCACGGCATTGTGCGTGCGACCGTAACCGTCCGTGACGATCTGCCGGAGCATATGCGCAAAGGTATTTTTGCCGAGGTGCGCAGCTATCCCGCGTACGTACGATTTGCAGGACCTGGCCCCGATGTGCCCGCGGATATACGGGATATCGGCTTTGCCAGCATGTCTTTGAAGATCATGGAGGTACCCGGCGAAAAAATGCTGGACGACGAAAAATTTACCCAGGACTTCCCTGCGATATGCACCCCGACGTTTGTGACCCCAAATACACGTGAGAATGCAAAACTTCAGTATTGGAGTCTTCACGATCTGGGCATGATTTATTTTTTCAATCCACTGGATTCTCATATTCTTGATTTTTTTATGCAGTCATTGTGGAATGAGACGATATTGAATCCGTTGGGCCACCGGTATTTCAGCTGCGTTCCCTACCTGCTCGGCCAGGGTCAAGCCATGGTCTATTCCTACGCTCCAAAGACCGAAGTTGTGCGCGATATTGCAGGTGCTCCGTTTGGTAAGATCTCGTTTAACTATCTGCGCGACAACATGGTGAGGACGCTTGACGAGCATGACGTGGAATTTGATTTTCTGTTGCAGGTACAAACCGACCCGCATCGAATGCCCATAGAAAACAACGCGGTGCGATGGCCGGAAGAAATATCTCCGTTTATTCCTGCGGCAACTATTCATATTCCCAAACAAAAATTCGATTCCGCCGCACAATTTGAGTTCGCAAAACGTTTAACCATCAATCCCTGGCATTGTTTGCACGATCATCGTCCTTTGGGTAATCAAAGCCGCGCCCGGCTCCGGATGTACAAGGAATTGTCCGCGGTGCGACTGAAAATGAATAAAACGACCCATTTCGAACCCGACGGCAGCGAAGTGTTTTGATCCATATTCGAAAAGTCGATGTCGTGCACGCGTTCATTGGAAAGAAGTCAATTACCCATACAGAGCTTAGATTTCAGGACGCCAAGAAGCGGAGTTCGGCCTCGATCACCATTCCTTCCTGCCGCCGGCGGACACGGATGCCCTTCAGCTTGTGATTCTGCTGCATGGAACCGATGATCGCGGCGACGTGGTCCCATTTTTTTGCTTTGAGCGGCGCACCGAGACGTTCTAAGTGACGGTTTAGAATGCCTCGATTGTATGCCAACGAAAGCAAAACGGTTTGAACTGACGCCGGTGTATCCTTGCGTACGAGGGCGGGGAAACGGCGCGTGATGCCGCCCCAATAGGGTTTGGCGGTATGAGGCATCAGCGCTACGCCTTCAACCGAAGTGATTCGAATACTCTGGATTAATCGAGACATTTTAAGGGCATCGCGCGCATCTGCACCTTTGAAACCCAAAACCAACCGCAACGCGCCCATTTGTCTCTTGGTCAACAATGGACCGTAAAGCGCTTCTATGAAGTCCGTGGATGCATGTCCAAGATCGATCCCCGGGTCCAAGGTGACACCGGAAGCACCCCCAGGCCAGTAAGGGCGGCCCCGAAATCCTTCCTGTTGATGCACCCAGTCCAAATCACCGTCAAAGCTTTTAAGCAGTAAATCGACGTCGGCAGCGGGTTGGGGCAGGTGCTCAGAAACGGTTTTCCAAGTGGCTTCATCGAAAACGCCGGTTGGTTCCAGGCCGTTGGCCTGTTGAAAGGCTTTAGCTGTCGTACGCGTGCCGGCTCCGAAACGACCATCTACGCCCACCGGGAGTCCGGCATTGACCAGCCCTTGTTGAACGTTTTTAACGACACTTCTCAACCAGGAACGCCGCCCAATCCCGTCACCATAGCGAACCACGGCCTTGATCAAGACTTTACCTCCTGTTTTTTGTCAACCATGATCGAGAAGATTCCGCAACCACGAAAAAACATCCTGTCGCAATGGCATTAGTATATCTTGGCTCATGCAATCGAAGAAACCAACAGGCGTATCACTTTGTCAAATGGCGCTGGGCCGGTTGGCCGACACTGTGGCAAAATTTGACATTCGGGATTCCAGACGCAATCTCGATACTTTGACGACGCGCGTTGTCGATGCGATTCTGGAGGAGATGGGGATATATGAGTAGCCTCATCCGTGTATAGGCTTGTTGTTTCTGGAGATTGTGAGCGATGGGTTACCGACAGATTTTTGGATTTGGGATTACCTGTTTGTTTTTGTCGGTCACACCGGTGTTGTCCGCAGACAGTCCCACCAAGCGTGCATTGCTGATCGGCGTTGACGATTACAGGGCGGATCACGTATCGGATTTGCATGGCTGCGTAAACGACGTACAGTTGATGAGAAACGTTCTGGTCGGCAAATTCGAAGTGCCGCCAGACAATATCCGACTGCTGACCAACGCGGCAGCGACTCACGCCGGGATCGTCGACGCGATCCGGACCCACCTGATTGATCCGGCGCGGGCGGGCGACGTTGTCATCCTGCACTACAGCGGTCATGGTTCGCAGATGAGAGATGTTTCGGGTGACGAGATCGACGATCTCGACGAGACAATCGTTCCCCACGACAGCCGTACGGAAGGGATATTCGATATCAGCGACGATCAGATCAACGGCCTGCTCAAGCAGCTTACGGCGAAGACCGGAAACGTCACCTTTATTCTGGACAGCTGCCACTCCGGGGCGATATCCCGCGCCGGTGGCAATACGGTGCGCAAGATCGATCCGGACGACCGTCCACCGCCGCCTCCCCCGGAGTATGCGCTGAGCGGCACCCGGGGCGCGGACGAGGGGATCGCCGGCGTGCAGCTGGAGGGGTCAGACTACGTGCTGATCTCCGGCTGCCGTGCCAACGAATTGTCCAACGAGACCCGGTTCAACGGGCAGCGCCATGGCGCCCTGAGCTGGTTCCTGACCGCAGCGCTGCAGGCCGCGGGCGAGGACGTCACCTATCAGGATGTGATGCACGAGGTCGAAGCCGAGGTCAGCAGCAGGTTCCCGAGTCAGCATCCACAGCTGGAAGGACAGGGTACGGATCTGAGGGTGTTCGGCACCGACCGCATCAACACCCAACCCTATGTCCTGGTCGAACCGCTGGGGGGTGATTCGGTGAAGATCGAGGCCGGTGAGGTCTACGGCATCCGAAAGGCCGCGACGTTGCGTGTATATCCACCGCAGACCAAGGATTTTCGGTCAGGGGAAGAAATCGCGACTGTCGCAGTCACCACCACGGAGGCGTTTACATCGACCGCTAAAATCATCGCCGGCGGCAGCATCCAGGCACACTCCAGGGGCGTGCTCGAGGCGGTGAGCTATGGAGAGGCGGGCATACCGGTCTACGTCGCGGTCGGAGAGGGTGAACAGCTGGCCCGCATCGCGGACGAGCTGGCGGCGACCACAACCCTGGAACTGGTCGACAGCGAAGCAGATGCCAGGATCATCGTTGATCGGCTTGGCAACCGAATCACCGTGACGAGCGGCGATCTGGAGTCATTGGCGGCGCCGGTGGCGGAATTCGATGACGCGGCGGTTGAGCGCGTGGTGAACCAGGTTACGGATCTCACGCACTGGTTGACGGTGTTCGATCTCAAGAACCCGATGTCGGACCTGCAGATCGAATTCGATCTCCGACGGGAAGGCGACGCCGAGGGTGTACCGGCGCCTCGCGAGGTGACGGGTGGCTCCCGCATCAGCTACCTGGTGACCAATCAACACAGCCAGCCGCTCTATCTGACCGTGCTGGACGTGTCGAGCGACGGCAGCGTGGCACTGCTGTACCCGCCGGTCGCAGGAGAGCAGCAGGCTTTGCCTCCCGGTGAAAAGTTCAGCCGGACGATCGAGATGTTCGTCCCAGAGGGACGCGACTCGGTTCGGGATGTGCTCAAGGTTATCGCAACCAACGAACCCATAAATCCCGCGGTGTTTCCGCAGGGGGGCATCCGCGGCGCGCCGCCGGCTCAAACGGATGCATTACAAGATCCATTGAACAGATTCCTTGCCGAAGTGTTTCACGGCGTCCGGGCGGCTAAACCGGTGTCAACCGGTGCCTGGACGACCCGTCAGCAGCTGTTGCGGGTCAGCCGGTAGGGTTTACCTCGGAGCAAAGATAAAATCACCATCGTCGTGGTCGGTAAATCGAATATCTGAATACACCGGCGTCTGCCGGGCGCGCAGAACCACGTGCCGTTTTATCGGTTCGAACAGGGCAACCATATCGATCGCGGACTCGTTGTTTCTCAGAGCGTCGATAAAGGCATTGGCAAACACTGAATGGTTGTTGCCGCCTGAATCGACAACAGGCTCGAGGCCGCCGGATGTCAGTACGGTGCGGGAACGTCTTCTCACCATTCGCTTGATCCACTCGTCGGTACCGCCGGTGCGAAGATTCAGATCGGTGGAGCGGGTCAGGGTAGCCGAGTAGCAAGAATCGGCGACAACGAGCACATGTTTGGCAAGCATGGCCTTTAACTGCGTCGTTATGTCGTCGTTTGCAATCCAATTCGTGGGATTCCCTTTTTCAGCATCCACCGGCAGCCAGTAGCCTCGACCGGTATCGGTGTCGACACTGCCGTGCCCGGCGTAATAGATGAGCAGGTTATCTGTTGCCAGCAGATCTCGCCGCAGTCTTGCGAGCTGGAAAATAATGTCCGAGCGGGTGGCATTTTCGAGCAATGTAACTTTGAATCCATATTGCTCTTGTAACAACGCCGCAATGGTGCGCGCATCGTTTACGGCGGTTTTGAGTACTGAAAGATGCCGATAGTCGTTATTGCCTATTACCAGGGCATGATATGTTCCGTATTCTATCGGCTGCTCCTGAAGCGCCGTGGCGATACTTATCGCACCTCGCACCGCGTCGGTGGATTCGACCGGGGCAGCGGCATCGGCGTCGATTCCATCATCCCCCGGGCCAAGGTCAGCAATACGTGTAACCAGTTTGGCGTAGCCGGGGAAGCGCTCCAAGCCTTTGGTATACACTTCTCTGGCCAATTCAATTTTATTTCGCTCTTCGAGCAACTGGCCGTATCTAAGATACAGCCACTTTAGCTCGTATCCCTTGTCATATAAATCGGCGCACGCTTCGAACGTATCCAGGCCGCCGACAGTCAAATGACTGCTACGACAGACCCCCATGATGTTTCGGTCGGTCTGGCCAAGTGCTGGAAGCGGAAGCAAAAAATACAAGAACAGCAGGCTGAGACAGCTGCGCATAAAAAACCAATACACGGTTTTGTTGTCGATTGGCGTGCTTATCATAACGAGCACCACTTTCAGGGCTGCCTAACTCATCGCGTCAGAAACATCTGGGGGAGTTCTGATCAATTGTGTCATTGCGAGGAGCGTCCCGAAGCTGCGAGCGAAGCGTGGCAGGACGCGGCCATCCATAAGTTCTCGAATAACTAGGGTGCTGGATTGTTTCACTTCGTTCGCGATGACCAAATACTGAATTTATAAGAGGTTGCCTGATTTTTTTATTGATATGGGATTTACGGGTAGCACATCCAGCGCCGCCTGAACCCTGCTTGGTCAGGGGCGGGGTTCTTGCCTTATTCAATCATAGAGTTCGTTTATTTTAGGCACTACGAATAGCGTTTAGCAAGAAAGATAGAGCGCAGTTCGTCAGAACAATTGACCGTCAGTACGGATTGCTGCCGATTGGTATATACCAACAAGATGAAATCGTGTTCGAATTGAACGACTGCTCGGTAGCTTCGAATTGTCCACGGATTTTGATTCATTGGATTGGTGAACGGCCGGTATCATATACATGATCAAGCCCGTCTATTCGTGGGATGCTTCCCGTAATGGGGACTGTTCGCTCAGCTCAGTAACCTTTTTAGGGTGTCTGTTAGTCGTTTGGCACCGTCTTCGAAATTCGCGTGGCTGAGTTGAATGGCATTTCGGCGCGCCAGCGCCTTGATCTCCTCCGGCAAGTCGCCCGCTAACGGCATACTGGCATTCTCGACGAGTACCGGTATCACTCGAATGTTGCGTTTGAGGGCCGAAGCGATTTCAAGTCGAACGTAATCATCCGGATCATCGATTCTACGCCCCTGGTTGTTGGAGGCGCTCAACCAGTGCTCTCCAATGATAGCCACCAGGACCTTACATTGTTGTAAAGTGTCATTGATTGCCTGGGTAAAATCAACGCCCAGATCGATGTCGGCAACGTCGATGAAGACTCGTTCATCTCCCAATGTGCTGCTCAGAGTTTCGTTCAAACTGCGTGCGAACCATTTACTGTCATCGCGCCGGTAGCTGATAAACACACCGCTAGCATCGGATTTTTGGGATTTTTGTACGGCCGCCGTTCGTCTGCTTCGCTGCTGCGATTTTCTGGCGAACCGCCACAGCACGACGACCAATGGAATCAGCAAGGTCGATGCCAGCCATTGCCAATGCTCGGTCAGCCAGCTCTTCAGTAGGGCTGTCGTGGTCACATTGACGCGGATTGGTCTCTCGATGAGGGGGTGGTCGACTTTCTCTTCCTTGCCGTCAGGCAGATTCAGACGGACCGTAACCGTCAGTGTCAGGCTCTGCAGGCCGCGTTTTCTGGGAGTTACATCGAAAGACCATTGCGTTGCCCGCGTGTCCGTTACGATCTGCTCCGAACTATTCAACGCCACGATGTCAAAAGCGTGGCCTTCCTCAGGCGGTCCGCAGCACAGTTGTACTTTCATGAAAGTACCGATCTTGATTGTTTCGATTCGCGGTTCTCCTTCACCTACCAGACCCTCGGCCAGATCTTTTTCGGATATCCGGTCCGTAGCCAAACGAATCTCGATCCGTTCTTTCTTGTCGAG
This sequence comes from Gammaproteobacteria bacterium, assembly GCA_024639325.1. Classification (GTDB taxonomy): domain Bacteria; phylum Pseudomonadota; class Gammaproteobacteria; order Arenicellales; family JAANXG01; genus JAHEKE01. The sequence continues at coordinate 30,451 of JAHEIO010000008.1, read as the reverse complement.
CGTCATTTGTTCCGGTGGATTGAAGAGAATGTTCCCCGAGGATAGTTCATCCAGCTTTCGCTTGATCAGTTCGGCTTCCGTTTCGTACTGTGGCGCGGCGCCGAGCGATCTTGGTTGATCCGGTACATCTGTTTTCAAATCGTTCGATATCGAAGGATCCACCGTAGCCTTGGGCGCAGGTGTGGTGACTGTAATTTTGGTGGGATTTGAATCCTGCTCCGAGCCGCACGACACCAGTAGAAACTGTGGTGCAACCATGAACAGGAGAAGCGGGAGCAACTTCCGAAAGCGCCGCGGACAGGCAGTCCGGATTCTGTATCCGCCGATCGTCATTCGCCCTGTCCCAATGATATTTCGAGCCTATAGTTTATCGGTTGTCGGACAAGCGACCCCTAACCGGAGCGATTCCCATCCGAAGCATCTCCTTTGATGGGAATTCAATCAGCCTGAGCCGATGGACTGCAAATGCCTTGGCCGGTCCACTTTCGTGTACAACTTTACAGCTCGAGCCCGAGGATGTCATCCTCGTGGTGCTGCCGGTGAAGAATGAACAGTAGATTCCCCTGAAGGCCTCGGCTACCGAGCAGCTGATTGCGCTCTGTGTTGTTTAACGCCAACCTGTCCGGCCGGCGAGTGCCATAACCGGCAGCATGTGATTTTTGCCACAGAATAATGTTTGGAGTTTGACGAAGATTGGGCAAGGGCCTCGATGTACGCACGAGGGCCGGCGCCGGCATCGGCCGCCGATATCTCGATTCAGGCGTTGGTGCAACAAAACGTAAACGCCAGACCAAGAATGAAAGCCCGGCGAGATATTCGTTGGGTTTTCCAGAGGAGCTGTACTGTGCAGCAGAACATTGACCCCGTGATTGTAGTAAGAATCGTACTAGAGTAAGTTAATTACACCAGAACAATGGATAAGCAGGCGTAAGTGCAAAGCAGGTATGCAATTTTCAATGCCGTTCTGGCGATTTGTCTGGCGGCAGAACCGTCCGCAGGTTTCAGCGCCAGTGACGTGGCCGCGTGCATCGAAATGGCCAAGAGTGGCTTGCGGCCGATCGCCGAAGTCAGATCCGAAAGATTCCTGGGTAAAGTCGAGGCGTCTACAGCGCAGTGCCGCGGCGGTGACAAGGCGGCCGGTCAGCGCCGCACGCCCTGGGTCGACTGGGCGAACTACTGGGCAACCGGTGATGCGAGCACGCTCAAGGCCGGGGAAGAAGCGAAAACCCTGCTGGGCACACACCTGAAACCCAATGGCCGGGGTATCGATGGTTCGCTGCTGGATCTCGAATACCAGCGCATCGAATTGATAAAATTCAACCTGTTTGACAACTATACCTATGAGACCTATGTCAAAGGTGCCGGCGATAGACCCGGTTCCGCCTTGAATCAATGGCAAGAGATGCGCTTAACTGCGGACCACCCGGACTATGCGTCCGTGGGCGGCAGCGGGCCGCAACTGTGTAGTGGAGAGCTCATACGTCACCGGACGTTGACTGGTATATGTAACGATATCCGAAACCCTAAAATGGGTTCCAGCGGCGCCTATTTTTCACGCAATGTCGACTTCGAATCTACTTTTCCTCGACTCGGAAATAACGAACTGGCCAGGGCGAGGCACGGTGACCGGAATAACGGCAGTCGTATCGATCTATACAAGCCAGATCCACAGCTGATCAGCCGCGTGCTGTTCACTCGGCAGCAGAAAAGTGACACCTGCAACGAGGGACACGGAGCCGCCGACTACGCCACCACCGCACATTGCGATTATTTGAAGGCTCCCGTCTTCAACGTGCTGGCCGCGTTTTGGATCCAGTTCATGACCCACGACTGGTTTTCACATCTCCATGAAGGCCGCAACCAATCCGGCCTCATCACGGCGGGGTGCGAATCCGAACAAGCGCGCGCACTTGGCTGCCGGCCCCAGGACCGCGCGGAGGGGTCCTTGTTCGAGTTGGAAGATGCGCCGGGCACGTTCGACCACAAAGGCGTCGCCCACTTGAGGCGCGCACCGAAAACGACCGCCAATACGGTAACGGCGTGGTGGGACGCATCCCAAATTTACGGCTACGACGCTGCGTCGTTGAAGCGAGCGATTCGTGACCCCGATGATCCGGCCAAACTACTGCAACCGGAGGGTTACCTGCCGCTGCTCGACGAGTGCTTCCCCGAGTGTCGCATAGAACCGCAGTGGCACGGTCAGGAAGCGGCCGCTTTCCCGGATAACTGGAACATCGGAATGAGTTTTTATCACAACTTGTTCGTTCGCGAGCACAACGGCTTCGTCGACAGCTTTCGCCAGCAGCAGCTCCGATCACCGAAAGCCGACTCCGGTATGCGGCACCCGGATGCGCCGGCACGCGTAATCGCTTATGCCGATGCATCGGACGAGGAAATCTACCAGGCGGCCCGGCTGGTGGTATCAGCTTTGATCGCGAAGATCCATACCATTGAGTGGACTCCACAGCTCCTCTACAGTGAACCGCTTTACAGGGTAATGAACGCGAATTGGTTCGGCCTGTTCAACCTCGGCGAGGACGATGTTTCCCTGGTGCTTAAAAAAATATTTGATAAAGAACAGAACGTATTCAGTCGCACGTCCAGCCGGATCGCAAGAACGTTGGGAATGCAGAGTAAAGGGGATGAGTCGAATAGCTGGTATTCCGTGTTAGCGTCAGGCGCCGGTATTTTCGGGCTGAACAACAGCCGGGTAAGCGGGCAATTATGGTGGAAACAAGACCGCTGGGACCTCGCCAATCCGGATGATGTCAACGGAGGTGTAAACCACTTCGGTTCGCCGTTCAACTTTCCTGAAGAATTCACCAGCGTGTATCGATTGCACGCGCTGGTGCCGGACCTCATAGAGTACCGCGATTTGCAGCGCCCGAACGCGATTGCGCTCAAAATACCGGTAGTAAAGACAGTGCGCGGCGAGGCCAGTAGGGAAATGCGCGCGCGCGGCCTAGGGAACTGGGCGCTGAGTATGGGCCGGCAGCGGTTGGGTTTGCTGCACTTGCGGAATCACCCCATGTTTTTACAGAACCTGGACATGGGTCATCTGGAACCCGGCAACAAGCTCGACATCGCGGCCCTGGATATTTTCCGCGACAGGGAACGCGGCATACCACGATACAATGAATTCCGCCGCCAGATAGGGTTGAAGTCTCTGAGCAGCTTCGATGACTTTATAGACCAGCGTTTGCCAATGGGCTCGCCGCAGCGTCGAGCTCAGGAGGAAGTGGTGTCAATGCTCCGTGAGATCTACGGCGCCCACGCATGTGATGAAGGCAAGATTATTACCAACGCTCAGTATGGGGAAGATGGTAAATTTATCGACGATTGCCTCGGACATGCGGACAAGTCGGTGGTGGACAACGTGGAGGACGTCGACACGGTGGTGGGTTGGCTGGCCGAATATACACGGCCTCACGGCTTCGCTATTTCGGAAACCCAGTTCCACGTTTTCATCATAAATGCATCCCGACGTTTGTTCAGCGACCGCTTTTTCACTTCCAGCTTTCGACCCGAATTCTACTCACATCTTGGCTACAACTGGGTGATGAACAACGGGCCATCGGACGATTGCCCGTATCCGGTGCAAACCGGGAAAGATGGTAAACGGCAATGTAACGAACCAGAACCGTCCAACGAACGCGTGATTTCAGTATCGCCTCTAAAGCGCGTCCTCATGCGAAACGTACCGGAATTGCGTGACGAGCTGATTCACGTGGTAAATACATTCGATCCATGGGCCCGCGATCGTGGAGAGTACTACTCCCTGGCTTGGCGGCCCCGCGCCGACGCCGTTGACGATCCGGCGTTTGAAATGTAGAACCGCCATTGACGAGAGTCCAATAATGAAAGGAGACCCATGATGAACGAGAGTGTTGAGAAATGGCTCGAAAAATCGCGCGACGAACTGGATGAGATTTACAAACAGGCGGAACCAGGTCAAATTCCCGATGGAGATACACGAGGAACAGCCATAGTTACGGGCTCCTCGCTGGCAAAAGTTTACGCTCGCTTCGCCAGGCTGTTCGCCTGGCAGGGCAAGGTGTTCGATATGTTCCCGCCGGACAAAACGAGCGGTATCCTGATCAACAAGATAACTCCGTTCAGCCTGACCTTCGTCGTGGCCAAGGTTTACAAGGAGAAAAGCTGGATGGACGATAAGGAAACTATTGTTATCGACTACTCGGAAACTTCTTTTTTCTTCAAAAAAGTCCGTGACGAAATCCGCGAGGTGGAACCGGGTGTGTACCTTGGCAAAGTCTGGTGGGGCAGGACGCGGATCCTGGACTTTGCTTTGACATACAAGTCAAGTTGATTCATAACAGACACGATGCTGTCAACTAAGTCGAGCACGCATACATGAGTAACGCATCCGCAGAAACAAGAGCATCGCGTTTAGTTGAGTTCTGTGGGTAATGCCACATCAATAAACACCAGGCTAGCGGAGCATTTATCGGACAATCTTGTCCTGTGAGAGAGGTATTCGGAATGAATGATAAGTCGTTGCCTTCCATGAGCATATCGGAACTGCGCGAAGAATTACGTTCTCGGAGCAAATTGAAATCAGGTTTGGATTTGACCGCATCCAGTAACGCGATATCCAGGGAACCCCGGCCAGATCTCGAAAGCTATTCTTCCAAAGACATTGCCAACGAGATAGTGGCTCGCCAAAAAGTCATATACGGGGAAGACGACAGACAGGAAATCAAAGACGTGCAAGACCAGGACGCGCTACGAAACTCCGGCAGCGTCGCCGCAATATTCAAAACTAGTGACGTAGTAGACAACGGAGATGGAACCGTGTCACTTCCGTCTTCCACTATGGCCCAACAGTTCGAGGGCGGCGGAAGCCCTCTTTGTGACGACGAGCCGTTTCGATCGCAGCCCGCCGGCGCGATTTGTACCGCTTTTTTGGTTGGAGAGGATTTGGTCGCCACGGCTGGTCACTGCCTGAATCAAAGCAATATCGGCACGCGTCGCTTTGTATTTGGATATCACATGATTTCCGAGAATGAGGCCGCGGTAAACGTCCCGTCAGCGGACGTCTACGCCGGCACCGAGCTGCTTGGCTGGGAGCTTGACAACGACGGGGCGGATTGGGCGGTGGTCAGATTGGATCGAAAGGTGGAGGGCAGGACATCGTTGGTCATTCAGCGATCCAACAAAGTAGCCGACGGCACCAGGCTCTATGTGATTGGTCATCCCGCAGGATTACCGAAAAAGCTAGCCGGAGAAGCAGAAGTAAGAAGCAACGACAATGAAGAGTTCTTCGTCGCGAATCTGGACACCTATGGAGGAAATTCAGGTTCTCCGGTCTTCAATGCCAATACGCACGAAGTCGAAGGCATACTGGTCCGTGGAGAGACTGATTTCCAGAGCATCGGATCGTGTGTCGTGTCTTTTACCTGCCCGGTCCAGGGCTGCAGGGGGGAAGACTGTACCCGAGTATCGCTGATCTCCGGCGTTCTGTCTTAGAGTTTTGCGTAAGTGCGTAAGTATAGTTTTAGAGTTCGTTCGACGAGAATCACTGGAGACTGATAATGAAACGTCATTATTTCATACGGGATCGCCGTATCGAGGTTGAAGAGGTTCCCAACGTAACGGCGGTCCACGTATCAACCGATGAACAAGGCGTCCCCAAGGCCGGGGCGCCCTCGTTCGGCGCTTCCGCTGAACCTGCGCTTCGTTCGGAAACGGAACAAATCATGCCGCGGGAGACCGCGGAGGCGTTCGCCACGGCGAATTGGTTGTTCGTGGTGCCATCCGATGATCTAGTCCGCGCCGTGGAAACCCACCGCAGGTTCGACAACGCCGAAGAAGTCGGAAAGATCATCCGCCGAGACGATGGCTCCGTAGGTATCACTACCACTCGCATAAATGTGCAACTCAAGCCCGAGTACAACGCTGATGAGTGTCTGCAGATCCTCGCTGAGCACGATCTCGAGGTGCTGACGGTGCTGAAATTCGCTCCGAACCTTTTCGAGGTCAACGCAAACCGCTGGGCGGATTCGCTGGAAGCGTCCGTGGCGCTGCATGACGATCCGCGCTTTACCCTGGCCGAACCCTCATTTGTGGAACATATTCCGCAGCGGTTCGTTCCCTCGGATCCCGATTACACGGAGCAATGGCAGTGGAATAATTTAGGCGCCAACGGCGGCACCCTTGGTGCGGACGTCAGGGCTGAGGGGGCCTGGGATCTGTCGCTGGGGGCCGAGGTCAGGGTCGGCGTCATCGACAATGGTTTTGATGCAGACCATGCAGACCTGGCTTCGGGGGTGGCGCCCGAATCCGGATTCTTTGAATCGAGCGGCGGTAATACCGTTTTCCAGCAGGGCACAGCCGGAATGCCGGACAGCAACCACGGTACTTTTTGTGCCGGAATGGTGGGTGCCCGTCATAACAACGGAAACGGTGGCTGCGGGGCTGCACCGGCTTGCGAACTCGTATTGATCTCCTGCCTTGGTGATCAAGTAGGCACCCAGACGACCCTTGCCAGGGCGGTGGGCTATGCCGCGAATTTTTCCAACGAAGCGGCGGGTGCGGATCCAGCGCGGGGAGTGGATATCCTCGTTTGCAGCCTTGGTCCCAACGGGGCGGTCTGGAATTTGACCGCGACGCTGGAGATGGCGTTGGAAAGCGCCGCAATGAATGGACGCAACGGCCTTGGACTCACTATTTTCTGGGCGGCCAGCAACGGTCATAACGTCGATGTGAGTTTGGATGAAGTCGTTTCACACGATGATGTGATCGCAGTGGTTAGGTCTGATTCGAATGACTTGGAGGATAACGCCGCGAGAGGAAACGCCGTTGAACTTATCGCCCCGGGGGTGGATGTTTACAGCACAAAATCCGGCAACACGTATGGAACGTCTACCGGCACCAGTTTCGCGGCCCCCTGCGCAGCCGGCTGCGCGGCTCTGGCGCTATCCGCCAATATCGACCTTAAACGGGATCAGCTGCGCCAGATCATGCGCGACAGCGCGGATAAGATTGGTGGTGTTGTATATGACGCTAATGGGCATCACGACGACTACGGTTTTGGCCGCGTAAACGCGGAGCAAGCGGTGCTGCGTTCCTCGGCAATCGTTCGATGACATCCGGACTCCGAGCGATGGCGCAGGACGGGTGCCGATGAAGCCCAAGTACATCGCGATCTGGACCAGCCAGCGCCGGGATAGGCGTTTCCGAGACACGCTGTTTTTTGGACAAATCCATAGACCTCAATGTTTGCCATGCTTAACGAGATTCTATAGCCGCCTGGTGAGCGATGCGGGCTAGTGAGAAATACGGGTCAATCGGAGTCCCAGCCGTCGTCGACGAAGCGGGCGTCAGCCGGCAAGCCAGGCTGGTAGTCCGTACTGTCCATGCGGATTCGAACGCTTTCATGGACCGACGGCGGTCGAGCCGCCCAGGACTTTGTTTGTTCGTTCCACTCGCCGGGGCCGCGCACCGCGCGGCGTTTCCAGCCCGCCGCGATCCACTTCCAGGTCAAGGAGTTGTGCATCTCCTGCGTCGGCGCCGGATGGATCTGATCATAGGCGTCCGCGCGGAGGGAGAGCCCCTGATGCTGCGCGCCTTTGAGCATCCAATTGAGCGCAATATCGGAAAGCCCCGATTCTTTGTATCCCCCGCCGATATCCGAGTGGACACCGGCAAACCACACCTGCTGCATGGTGTTGTCCTCACGATGGCTCCACATATTGGGACGAAAGCGGCTCCGCCTCTCGTCGATGGATATGGCGTGACGCCCAAACGCGACGTCCGGCATGGAGAAGGTGTAGGGCAGTGCGGTTTGCCATTTCGCCTGGATCTTCAGCGCGTCCCAGACTCCGACCGTCTTCACCGTGTCCCATACCCCGATGAAGTGGGGCTTGCATTCACGTGAGAAAGTATCCTTGAAGCCGCGCGCGGTTTTGAAGTGCTCGGCTTTCCCGTCCTCGTCTTTGGGCACCCGCTTGCGATAGAGCTCGAGGGCGTAGGGAATCTGGTTCCAGCTCCCCGAGTGTAGCAGACCGAGCATATGGAGCATGCCGGTCAGCGCGCGGGCGGTGTAGGCGCCGCGGCTGAAGCCGAAGATATAGACATGGTCGCCGGGTTCATATTCCTCCATTAAATAGCGGTAGGCGTCGGATATGTTCCGGAAGACGCCGACGCCGAAAGCGAGTCCTAGGATTTGACTGGCGACGACGCGGCTGCGGGTGATCGCACCGCGCGGGTTTCCGGTGCCGACGCCCGGATCGTAAAAAGCGACTTGCTGCGTGCCGGCATCACCGCTGAGGTCCAGTGCCCGGAATAGCTTCACGACATTGGTGTTGGCCGCACCGTACTGATTGCCGGTTCCATCACAACAAATAACAATGTTCTTCATCATCTCTCCAGGGTTGGGTAAGCGGAGGCGTCGTTCCATCGAGGTATGGGGAGTAGCAAAGCTACTGTAATGACAATCGAGCCCTGCGGGCCAATGGACCGCGGGACTGTGCCGTAAACGGTGCCTCGTAACGACGAGAAATGCCGAGTCATTAATCTAGAGGCAGCTCACTGGGTTCCGATCGACAGCTCAAGGATGTCTCCGGCGGTGGCGTATTCGACGGCATAGTGGTACCGCCGCTTGAGCGCCTGGTCGTCCCAGATCTCCGTGTACTCCGATCGGTAGTTGAAGAGGATGGTGATGATGTTGTCCTCGTCGATCGGCCGCCAGTCGCCGGCAATAAGTTTCGCGATGACCTGGCGGTCCGGATGGTAGTGGCCGCCTCCGCCGTTCGTGGATACCATGAACACCCGCGAGTCGAGCCGCCGGAGCAATTCGAGCGTTACGTTGTTGCCACTGCCGTGATGGGACAGCTTTACCGCGTCCACGGCGAGCCGTTTCCCCTTGCCGGCGATCCGGTCGATCGCGGCCAGCATGGCGTCGGGATGGGCGTCGGCCATGAACAAGCATTTACGGCCGTCGTATTCCGCGAGAAAGGCGATGCTCGACCCATTGGCCGGTGACTCGTCCGCGCCGTCGGGTATCTTGAGCAATTCCTCGACATCAACCGGCCCAGAGGGTTTTTTGCGTCCCAGCAGTTCCTGGTCGAGCGCACCGATGCGGTAGTGCAGCTTGTCCATGGCACGCAGCACCTGTTTGAAAGTCGCGCCGTCGAGCCCCGCTTCGTGGACCTCGTCATCCCAGCGCTTGGCGAGCGCCTCCAGTTTCGTCGGAGTCGGCGACATCAGAGTAAGTTTCATGCCGCCCGGCAGTTCAACGCTGGGCAGCGATTTAGGCCTGGTTGGGACCACCACGGGACCGCCGCCGAAGAACCTGTTCCAACTCGTTTTGCTCAACTCCAGCGCCGTGTCGAGGAACAGCCCGTGCTTGCCGCCGAGCGTGGAGTCATCGTCGATGGAAGGCTGCACCGCCGGGAGATCCAGGTGCTTGCGGCCGTTGAACCAGAAGTCGCCGAACGTCACCGGCATGGCCGCGCCGAGTAGCTCCACGATCCCCTCGATGTGATCCGCATCGATGTGGGAGACGACGCCGAGTTCGAAGTGGCACTTGCCGTTGGGATTCCCCGGTGCGTCCGCAAGCGCTCTGATTCGGTCTTCCACGGTGCGGATTGTCGTGCGGAACCCGCCGTCGAGCAGAATGCGATGCAGGTCATCGGCGGCACCGTACTCAATCCAAAGCGCATCGCCCTGCCGGGCCGGGAGCATCTGTATGCGAAACGCTGTGCTCTCTGCCCCCGGCTTTCCGATGTCGACACGCCGGACCTCGCCGCTGCCGAGCACCTGATCGACGGTGGCATCCTCGAAACGCTCCTCGAGGTCCGGTTCCAGCTTGCCAGGATCCGTTTGTTCGTCGTCAACCGGCACGAGCCCTTCAAACTCTTCGAGTATTTTTTCGACCTGCTCGAGCATGTCCGGTTTGATGTAGCCGGCCTTGCCCCACCAGTCCCGGTAGCGCCTCAATTGACGCACCGTCGATTTCAACGGGAACCGATCGCTTCCGGCGGCTTCAATCAGTTTTTCGACGTGCCGTTTGGCGCATTCTGCCGGGCGCGGGGCTTCCGCGGCCGATTCCGTCCGGGTGCCGAACTCCGGCCGCCACAGCTCTACTTCGACGAGCGTGCCGTACGCCCAGACCCGCTCAACCGGGTCGTCGAGTGCGCGGGTAGCGACGTCGAGTGCGCTCTGCCACTGCTCCTGAGCGCGCTTGCGTTCCGCGTCACTGGCCCAGCCATTGTCGCCGCAGCCGAGCCCGATCATCACGAAGGACTGGCACGCAGTCCAATGCTCCGGCGCCTGCAAGGCAACCCCCTTGAGGTACCAATCCGCCGCTTCGCGCAACGCGCCGCGGGCTTCATCAGCGGCTCCCAGATGGTCAAGCAGCCGCGCGCGGCGCTTATTGGCGGAGCCCAGCAACCCATAGATCTCCGTGAGCAGGGCGGTCACCGATCCGAGCTGATGCTGCCTCTCGTGTTTGGATATCTCGTGCAACTCATCGCGGCGGAATATCTCCTGTTGCTGTTTCTCGTTGGCTGCGGCCTCCTGTTCGAGCCGGGTCGAAGCGGCTTTGACCAGTGCCAGCGAGCGCCGCAGGATATTTGTGAATGACGCAGCCGTATCGTCGCTCTGCGTGCAACCTTCGGCGCCGGCTATGGTGCGGTCGGCCCAATCCTGCGCCGCTTCGAGTTGCGCGAACGCGCGTATGACCCGGATCGCCTCGAGCTGAGCCGGCAGGTCCGCGGGCCAGCTGGCATAGGCGACGAGGCTCGCCCAGTCGTGGGTCTGGCGCATGCGCGAAGCGATCGCGTGGCGCACGTCGCGCAGCGTCCGCCGCGGGTCTTCGCCCCGCAGCTCGAGCGGGTAGAACGTACTGGTCATGGTGGTTGCCGCGCCGAACGTCAACGGATACTGCGATGCCAGGACAAACGGGACGCCCGCGACGTGCAGGGCGTGGGCGAGACTCGCAGTGGGATGGACGACGCCGCCGATGTTGCTGCTGTCGCAGGTGCATAGCACGACGCACCACGGAGCAGCCCACGAACTGTCGTCCCGCGGCGGCAGCAGCGCACGTGTTAGAGCGGCGCCGTCGACCACTTCGGGGCCGGTCTTCTGGCGGTCCCACAACGCAAGGCCGAAGCCCTCCCGGCCGGGCTCGTTCAGTTCATCGCCATGGGCCAGTATATGCACGTGGGTAAAGTTGCCGGTTGCGCACTGATCGCGGATTTCGTCGAGCGACGCGCGTTCCAGCACGACGAGGCGGGCGCCGAGGTCTCTGCTCAGCGCACCGTCGCGAATCCGCGGTCTCACCCACGGCCCGAAGGCGGCTGCGAGCGCCTTGCGATGCGCATCGTAAGGAATGCCATATCCCTTTGGGTCAGCGGCAACCAGCAGCAGTTTTGGCTTGTGTGGCACTTGGATCTGGACGCTTCCGGTACGGCGTGTTTCGCGCGTCAGGACGACGTCCGGTGTCGGGCCGATCAGCAGCGGCTGCCCGCCGGCCTTGAAGCCGCTTGGGGGTTCAGCGAGCTCGAAGGGCAGCAGGGCGAGTTCTTGTGGTGTGATCATCAAGCGCAGGTGTAGGATCTGATCGTCGTCGACGCGGCCCTCATGGGGCAGGGCGGGAATCTGTTCCAGCATTGCCGTCACCGCCTTCGACAGCTGATTGCGCGCGTAGATGCTGTCCTTACCCTGCTCATAGCGCATCCGCGACAACAGGTGCTGGAGTTCACGGTGCTCGAAAGGTACCGTCAGCGTCACCGCCGGATGGGATCCGCACAACGCGAGGTAGCGGGTAAACGGCGACAACAACTGGTTATGTGCGTGGCCGTGGCGTAAAAACTCGAGGACCACCTCGCGTACGTGAATGGACACTGTTACCTCCTTCGCGTTTTCGGGACGCACCGGGCGCAACGCTCAAGCTAGTGTAATCGAAGTCGGATGTATAGCAAAAATTCTCAAGAGTGCCGCGTACTGCCACGCTTCGCTCGCAGCTTCGGCGCGCAATGACACCATTGATCAGAGCTGACTTATAGTTTTACCGCGCCTATCCGGCTGGCCAGCGCTTTGTCGAGTTTTTTCATTCCCACAGCAAGACCGGGCAAACGGATATTGGAATCGACCAGCGTTTCTTTGAGCGCATTGCGGAATGTTTTGATTTGCCAGGCCGTGTCGCAATGCTTCAGGCCGTTGTCGAGATGTTCCAGGAATCCCTCCCTGTCCTTCTGATAAAGCCTCAGCTCGGCAAGGTCAAAGAAACACCAGGGCGTATCGACCGGAGGAACGCTGTTACTCTGGCCCTTGCGCAGTTCTTCCGCGGTGTTCAAATGGTTTTTTCTTCCCTGCAACGACAGCTTGCCGGTTGACTTCGCCTCGAGTTTGAGCACGTTCAAAAGCGGGTACGGATGGCCGTCCGAAACCTCGGTCGAGTGCTGATATTTTTCCAAAGCCGCGGGGTAGTCCGGCTTGCGCCGCAGCACCCCGCCCCAGGACGCCCAGGCATCGAAGTCCTTCGGGTTGATTTCGACCGCGCGCTTCAGGGAATTCTGGCCGTCGGGCATCCACGCGGGCGGATTGGCTTCGAATCCCCGATGGATACGGCTTTCGACAACGCCTTTTTCCCGCCAGGCCTCGCCGTAATCGGGTGCGAACTGGGTCACGCACGAGAACTGCTCCAGCGCGGCGTAGGGATCGCCCATCTTCCGGAGTACCAGTCCGAGGCGCATGCGCACCGCCGCATTGGCGGGATCATGCCGGAGCACCACGGTGTACAGCGTTTTCGCGGTTTCCCAATTTTCCGTTCGCAGGGCTTCTTCCGCCGCACAAAGGACGGTATCGAGTATTGAGGTCCGCTCGCCATGCGCCGCCGCACTCCGATCATCCCTCGAGACGGCGGCTGGCCCGGTCTGCTGATCGGAAAGTGTCTTTTGTGCCCGAAGGGCCTGCCGCACCGGGCTGTCCAATCGATTTCTTTGCAGCGTAGTAGTCAATAGATTGGTAATGAAAACTTTGGAGTCGTCAATCTTCTTTTTTGAGCCAAAGTCGTACTCGAAGATCTTGATCGTGGCGATATCGAACGGAATGCTGATGCCGGGCTGTCTGAATATGACGGTGCCGGATTCCTGAGCGCCGTGGCGTATGCCGAGTTCGTACATTACGTTAGGATTGAACCCGCTGATATCGGTGAATGCGATGCGGCTGTACGTTATGTATTCATACATATCCTGGGTGATGGAGCTCGAAAACTCGTCCGCGTCGGTGCGGTGGACTTCCAGTTCACCGCCTTCCGGAAGGCGGGCCTGTCGAATCGCGGGTTCGAAGACGTTTTCGTAAATCGCATCGAAGTCCACGGTTATTGCACCGACCTTCTTCTTGTTGAAGGGCATGATGACGAAACAGGTTTTCTCGAAATCCGCAAGCGCTGACATGGCAGAGCCCCTTAGGGTTGAAAGTTATACTTGTTGAATTTTAAATCGCCCCCGATCCAATCACCGGCGATTGTACGCTTCGCAGTGTTGGACATGAACGTGGGATTACTCCCAGTAAAATCCTACCGAATCTTCCGGTTCCGCTGATCCGACCGTTCATCTCTAAAAATTGCCACGCCACCGCTACTTGCATTAATTATTCACCGAAATCATCGCTCTATCGTGCAACGGAGGGGCCCCGGCGGATCGATTCGCCTAATTCGAACTTACGAATCAACGACAGGAGACAACGATGGCTAATATATCGATGCATTGCAACCGGGCCACCGCGCTGGTCATAGCGGCAGTGCTGGCGACGGGATGCGCGTCACGCTGCCCCTAACAGCTTTAGCGCCCTGGTCGATGCGGTGAAAGCCCTGGCTGTAGAAAGCCTGCAACAAATCGATGAGGCGGCCCGGGCCAAGGCCATCAAGCAGTTCGTGTTGGAAAACCGGGATACGGTCGCGCGCTTTTTCGGCACGATCAATGAAGACGGCAGCTACAACGTAGGCGAGATCAAAGACGAGGTGCTGAAAAAGGCGCTCGATGCGCGTCGCCGCAGCACCCTAGAGAGGAGCATGGCCGGCCGGATCAGGAGGAATTCCAGCTTTCCGAAGTGCTGCATATCGAAGACGATGACGAATACGACATGGCGTTCTTTCGCGTCGAAGGATCGCTGGACAATCGCCGGGTGATCTCGCTTGCCCGGACCGTGAGCGCGCAACAGCGAATCGTCGTGCTCGGATATCCGGCAAATGACAGCCGCGTTCCGGACCAGACGCTGATGGAGCAGATTTTCGGTAGCGTCTACGACGTAGAACGATTTGCACCAGGGGAAGTCATGGACGTGATCGATGTAGATGCGATGCAGTCCGTGACGCATGACTGCACGACTCTCCAAAGTGAGATACGGCTCACCCACGAGGAATTTCTGCGAAAGATACACACATTTAGACTATTCCAAAGCCGGCACTAGGAACAGATGAAAATTGCCCTCTCAAACGTTATCGACACCACGCAAGACTACAAAGAACTTGGCGCGGAGAGTAACGACCTCATAGAAGATGTCATCGGCGTGGATTACACATTCAGCATGGTATTTAAGCCATCCCGCGCGGCAGATGGCGTAAAGGTCGTGCAGGAATTGACGGATGACGAGATTCTTGAGCTCGAACTCGCCGACGGAAGCGTCTGGTATGTCACCCACGAGGAAATGGCAGAGCTCGACCTGACCAGCCGCGGCGGTGCCGTGGAACTCAATCCCTACTTATTTGCCAGAGGCGACGCCCGCGACGCCCTGGAAAACCCGGTTCAGGCGGTGCGCGGCGTAAAAGTGCAGCTGCCCAGCGCCGAGCAGATAGAGGAAAAAATCAAGGATCTCGCGGTCGAACCGGTAATCGACGGCGTCTCGTACCTGCTGGCGAGAGGCATTGAGAAACAAATTTCCACCGCGGGAGTAACCAGTCTTTGCAGGGTCGAACTTCAGGATCATCAGGCAAAACTTGAACAGATAAAATCTGGTGATATACAGACGGGCGGTGATCATCCCTGGTTGTTGCTTTTACACGGAACGATGTCGTCCACGGAGGGAAGCTTCGGCGGGCTGTGGTCTGAAGGATCCGCGTACCTGTCCAGGCTGCGTGGATTTTATCAGGACCGGATAATTGCTCTGGAACATTGCACGCTGACCGAAAGTCCCATAGAGAACGTGCTGTCGGCACTCGGGCCTCTGCCCCGAGGCATCCAACTGCATATGTTGTCGCATTCCCGTGGCGGGCTCGTGGGGGAGCTGCTTTGCCGTGGTTCACGCCGTGTGGATCCCATACTGCCGGAGGAACAGATGTTGTTCGAACAGGAGCTTGAGGCCACGCGCGGAGGATTCCAGGACCTCGGCGATAAGGTCATCGACCTGATTCGCGATTACCGCGTGCAGGAAGTCAAGCGGGTTAAGGAGGTCAATCGACTGCTCCGGGATAAACAGATTTCCGTGGACCGGTTCGTCAGGGTGGCTTGTCCGGCCCGGGGGACTACCCTGGCATCCGGAAAACTGGGCCGCTGGGCCAACCGCGTGTTTAATGTTGTTGGATTGATTCCATCCGTGGGAATCAATCCGATATACCAAGCGTTCAAGACCTTCTCACTCGGCGTGCTCAAGGCCGGCACCAAGCCGGTCGTATTGCCCGGGCTGTATTCGCAGATGCCTTCCAGCGCGCTCGTCCATCTGCTCAACAATCCCAGAGTGCCGGTACCGGCCGATCTATCCGTCGTCGCCGGAGACACCGAAGCCAAGGGATGGAAGAAGGCGCCGTTGTGGATAATGGACCAGTTTTTTGGCGGCGAACATGATCTGGTGGTAAATACCGCGTCCATGGACGGAGGATCCGAGCGGAGCGACGGTATTCGAAAGATGTTCCTGCAGGGGGACGAGGTAAGTCACTTCAATTACTTCGAGAACCGTGATTCCGCGGAGCAGATCGTTCGCCGTTTGATTTATGAAGACGCGGACCGATTCGTTCAGCACAGTATGCCGAAGGACGTCGCGATTCCACGCGGGCGCGTCAGCCGTTCGCTGAAACCCGGACCGGTTGTGTACGTGCTACCCGGGGTTCTGGGCAGTACTCTGGATGCGGATGGCGATAACGTGTGGGCGAACTATTTACGCCTTACCCTGGGCGGGATGAAGCGCCTCGGCATCGACGAGGAGGGCGTGACAGCGGAGCATCTGTTTTCCAGCCACTATGGCGAGTTGATCGACTATTTGAGCGCCACCCATCATGTGGAGGTTTATCCCTACGACTGGCGGATGCCGTTGCAGCGATCGGCGTCGCATCTTGCTGAAAAGTTGACCCAAGAACTAAATTTGCAGCGAGCAACCGAGGATCCCCAGCCTATCCGTATCCTGGCCCATTCCATGGGCGGCTTGGTCGCGCGGGTAATGATCCAGCAACACCGGGAAGTCTGGAATAGATTGACGGAGCACCCCGGCGCCAGGCTTTTAATGGCGGGGACGCCAACCCACGGGTCCTATACCATTCCCAGGATGCTTCTGGGCCGGGAAAGACTGGTCAGGCTGCTGGCGTTGGCGGACATGCATAACAGCAAGGAAAAGATCCTCGACATCATCAGCGCGTACCCGGGAATGCTTGCGATGCTGCCAAACTGGGGACAACTCGATTGGTTAAACGAGAAAAGCTGGAAAGATCTGGCCCGAAGGATCAAGGATCGCGACTGGAAACCGCTGGATGAGAAACGCCTGGCGTCGGCGCGCGAGGCCAGGGAACTGCTGTCGCGAAGCGAAATAGATCCCGATCGGATGTTGTACATCGCCGGCGTCGGTGAGCGAACGCTGTGCAACGCGGAAATCGAGAATGACAAGGTAAGGTTTCTGTACACCCGGAGCGGGGATGGAATCGTAACTTGGCAACACGGTATCCCGGGGGAGATCACCAAACGCTGGTTCATGCCGGCCGAGCACGGTTCGTTGCTGTCGACGGTGGAGTATTTCGATGCCTGGGTGGATCTCCTCGAGACCGGCACCACCGACCGGCTGCAAACCAGCCCGCCGGTCGGTGTCGCCCGCGGGGAAATGAGTTGGGACGCCGCGCTGGAGGCGCGGGACGAGGTCATCGACTACCTGCCGGATGAGCGGACGCTGCTGCAGATCGGTTTTGGGGAGTCCTCCATTCGAGGTGCCGTGCCCGAACCGATTGAGCCGGTTTTGAACATAACGCTGGCCCACGCCAACCTGAAGTATGCCAAATACCCGGTCGCCGTCGGCCACTATATCGATGATCCGATTATGCATGCGGAGCGCGCCCTGGATGACTTCCTGAACAACCGCCTCGAGCAGAGGCACCGAGCGGGTTTATACCCGGGTCCCGTAGGTACCAGTGACGTGATTTTCTCGGAAAAGGACGAACGCATACCCGAAGGCGCTCTCGTCATTGGTTTGGGAGAATATGGCCAGCTCACTGCGGCGAAGCTGGAGAGAACGCTCACCCTGGCGTTCGTAAAATATGCCATTTCTCTCGACGAGTGGCATAGCGCGAAAGATGATCGCAGCACGATGGACGAGGTCGGACTGTCGATTTTGCTGATTGGATCCGGTATCGGTGGGGTTTCGCTGCACGACAGCGTGGCTTCCATCATTCGCGCGGCGGTTGACGCAAACAAGAAGCTGCGGGATCTGCCCGGGGAACCGATACGGACACTTTTCAACATCGAACTCATCGAGCTGTGGCAAGACCTGGCGTTGGAGGCCGTCCATGCCCTGGGTGACGTGGTTCGGGGCATGGATCGCTCAAACATAAAAGCCAAACATGACGTCAGCGAAAGGGATGGGGGGTTGAAGCGAACTTACCGTGCTCAGAACGTAGACTGGTGGCACCGATTGGCGATCAGGGGCGACGGATCGGGTAGTCTGCAATTCAACACGTACACCAGGCGGGCACGATCGGAACTGGAGTATGAAGCGATCGACTTAAAATTCGTAGATCGCTATCTGGAAGAAATCATCGAAACCACGTCGTTCGATCCGAACAGCGTAACCAGCCCGCAAAGAACGCTGTTCGAACTGCTTCTGCCCAACAGACTCAAAGAATCCTCCCCGGACTCTGACCGGATGCTGTTGAGTATCGATGAGCACGCTGCGCGTTATCCCTGGGAGATGCTAATCGATGGCTGGGCGGATAAGCCCGAACCTCTGGCCGTTTCGAAACAAATCATTCGCCAGCTCGCCACCGATGAATTCAGAGCAAATCCTCAGCCGTCATCAGGCCGCGCGGCCCTGGTGATAGGGGACCCGCCGGCGGGTGACCGATATCCGTCGTTGCGGGGAGCACGGGAGGAGGCGCACCAGGTTAGCCGTTGCATAACCGAGGACAGCAGTTTTGAGGTTGTGTCGATAATCAGGGAAGAGAACGACGACACCTCGTTGGCGTTGAAGATCGTGCAAGAGCTATTGTGCCGGGAATACGCGATATTGCATTTTGCAGCGCATGGGACCTACGAACGCCAGAGCAAAAGCGATGATAATACCCCTGACGAAGCAGGTGTGGTGATTGGACCCGGCATGGTCTTGTCTCCCGCCAGAGTGAGAAAAATGCGCAAAGTACCTGAGCTCGTGTTTTTGAATTGTTGTCATCTGGGGTTCATCGAAGAGCGCAAGATCGACCAGCACGTGGCCTACCGGGATATTGCGGCGAATCTGTCAACCGAGTTCATCCGCATGGGCTCGAAGTGCGTCGTCGCGGCCGGTTGGGAGGTGCAGGACGCGCCCGCCAAGCTGTTTGCCGGCGTGTTCTACGAGGAGTTGCTGACGGGCGGGACCTTTGCCCAGGCCGTGCGTCAAGCCCGTTTGGACGTATACAAAGCACACCCCCATGCCAACACCTTTGGCGCCTACCAGTGCTGGGGTGATCCGGGGTACCGGTTACGGTCTGACAAACTGTCAAGCTATGGTGGGCCTGCGGAAATCAACTTTCGGGCCGATCAGGAGTGGGAGGTCGAAGCGCGAAACATCAGGAGCGGGGCGAAGACGGCAAACGATGAGGAGTCTCACGTTTTATTGCGCAGGCTGCAGAACTTGCATCGGCAGTTCATAGCTCGGTTTGGCGATCCTGACGAGGGTAATGGAAAAAACGTCTGGGAAATACCCCGAGTACGGGCCCTGATAGAATTGGCAAGAGCGTACGGGGAATTGGGTGATCTGAAATCCGCGATTATCCTGATCCGGGCCGCGCTTCGTACGAATGCGTCGGCGATATCGTTCGAGGATCTTGAGCAACTCGCCAATTTCGAGGCCCGCCACGCGGTGGAGATCGAAACGAAAGAGGCCAAGGCCACGCTGGAGGAAGACCCGCGAGATCTGGCGCGCGGCAGCATAGGGAGGCTCAAACAAATTCTCGACTATGGACACGTGACCGGGTCGTCGTCAAATCGCGGTAAAGTACTCTCGATCATGGCGAGTGCTTATCGCCGTCAGGCTATGGTGACCGACGAACATGCAGGCATTGATGAGTCCCTCGATCTTATGTACCGTTATTATGGCCTCGCCTGGGTGGGCGAACATGAGAGTGCGATGCCGCATTTCACGTCCGCGGCGTTCTGCCGCCTGGCCGCCGAAAGGAATTTGAAACCCGACGACTATGCGTTTGCAAACTTCGTGCTGGGCGCCATCGTCAAAGCCTGGTATCCGAAGGGCGGTCAGCTCACAAGAATCAACCGGGATTTCGAGGATTTTATCAGGCAGCACGTCGTCAAATGCCGCGGCCGTGTTCAGCGCGCCCTTGATTTTTGGGGCGCCATCGAACTTTCGGATTGCTTGATGCTGTTTTTATTGAACAAGGCGATCAGAAAACAAGCCGGGATCACCGCCAGCGATGACGAACTCGTCACCGAAATCGAAAATGTATATCAAAACATCAGGCGCCGGATAGGCAGCAGGCGCCAATGGTCTTCGGTGTACGATCTGCTGCTGTTCATCCAGATGATGCTGAATAAAAAACCTAAACAAGCGACTGACGGGTTGCCGCGCGAGCACATCCGGGGCCTGGTAAACCTGGTGGCACCTTGGGCAGGACGGCGCGACCGCTGAGATATCGCAGTTTCGTCTCTCATGAATCACCTGTCCTGCATTTCCAGAGGCATGGCTTCGGATGACTGTTCCGCATACTCCAGGAAATTGAATATTTTCAATCGTTTCCTGATAAAGAATTCGCGTATGAATTGGGGCAGGGCTCTCAATCGATCGTCGTCGCGCCAATCCTCCAGATAGTAATCACAGGCGTACAGAAACAGGTTGGCACCTCGATCCACGTAGACACCCCCGCCCGCGCCGAAATTGGCAACTTTTGGGTAGCCATTGATCTCACGGGTTTGAATGAGTTCCGCTACCGGTTTGGCACTGAAGTCCTGGTCCGGCCAGCTGAACTTGTAGAGGCTTGCGTGACTCGGCTTGGAGGTGCTGATCGTGGTACCCCGCATGGCAACGGCGTAGACCGCGTCGGTGACATCGCAGTCCATTACAAAATTGATGTTTTGAAAGCTGGGATCGTGGTCGAAATCCGGCACCTCGTGCTTAGCCAGCGTTTGGCAATGGATCGTAAATCCGGTATCCAGGGATTCTGTGTAGTGAAAGTCGAGCCGGTCGTCGTCCCAAACCAGCAACATGACACCGGCGTTGGGCAGCCGGGTCAGGGCCACCGCCTTGGAATTCGTCGCCTTGGACAGCCGCAAATCGGTTAGTTCGGCAGGTGCCGCGGGGTCGGCGAAATCAAAAAAACGGATCTCGCCGCCGTTCCCGTCACCATAGACCGGTACGGCGACCAGGGTGCCCAGGGCCTGGATGCCTCCGGCGTGCCATTTCGCGGTATCCACTTCGACGACCAGGGTGCCCTGATCGAGCGGATCCGGGTTCTCGTAGCTGTAGTCCGGGTGGTATCGCGGCCACGACCAGGGGCCGGTCGGGTCCTGTGATGCCATCTGAATCACCACCAGCTGAGATCGGCTGTCTTTGATGCCCCCCGATACGATCAGGTGGTTGCCGATTCGCTGTATACCCTGGAAGTGGGTGCCCAGGGTATTGCGACGGTATTGATCAGGGATGTTCCGTTTGCCGTCTGCGCCGAGGTAGTGCTTGAAAAACGGGACCTGGTGCGGGATCGCGTCGAATTTATCCGGTACGTTGCTCAAACAGGCGCTGCCAGACATAACTGCTGCCTCCTTTTTCGCTTTGATAATCAAGTGCCGCGCTCCGAGGAACGAGCTAGCCCGCATTTCTCAACAGGCGGCTAGTCATATACACCTCATCCTATTCCCGTTGCAATGAGATTATTCGGGAGAAATACGATGCATTCCCTTTGCCCTTACGGCGTGGCAGCGAATTAGTTCGATTTTCCGCGGCCAGCACGTTCCACGGTTTTGAGTATGGGCTGCACCAGCACCCAGGGCTTTACGACTACTGCCCACATCAGGGCGTTCGCATTCAGCCACTCGCGCGCCTGCGCGTCGGAAACCGGTCCGAGCCGGCCCGATGCCGCCCAGTCCTCGACCTGGCCCTTGTTGTCGCGGGATATCTGGTAGGCTACCTCCACGAGATCGAGCGTGGGAAATACGGCTACCGCCCGGCCTTTCGCGAAGAAACGCTGCAGATCGGACCATGCGATCTTCGCGGTCTCGCTGTTGATTCGAGCCCGCTCTAAATCCTCGTCGGCTTCGGTGTCCTTATATTTCATGATTCACGTGTTGCCAAGTTTGTAGATCCGGTAGGCGTAAAATGCCACAAATACGGTGGCCAGCGCCTCGAATACCTCGTTGGGCAGCAGAACGTCCAAAGCGCCGGCGAATCCGAAGGTGACGGCACAGATGATCAGGCTGGCGTGTGGAAAGACGTTTTGGAAGAACGATGCCACTATTAGAATCAACAGGGAAGTAGTTACGAGACCGGTATTCATAACCACGCGCTGCTCTTTGAGCATGTTGTGTACGCTGAACTCGAGTTGAGCGATGTGCTTTTATACTAATTCGGGTGTGTCGAAACCAAACAGTCGCTGGCCCCAGCTCAGCTCTTCCATTGCGATCCCGAAGCAGAGAACGGCGCCAGCATCGATAGACACACCACACCGGGATCCACGAAATAGACATAGGCCAGAGCGCTGTGGGTTTTCGGATCGTAGATATCTGCACCTTGCTGAAGATAACGCCGGGCGAAAATTAGGTCGCCCTGTCAAAACGCGTCGCCCCCCAGACTTCGGTACGCGAGCAGATTCAGGGTTTTGTCGTCGGTCGATTCCGACGGGCTCTGGGCCTGCTCCGCGCTTGCGCACCAGCGCACTGCTGATGGCGACAAATATATTCAGTTCACGCTGACAGGTTCATATTATAATTAAGACGTACGCGATTTAACACAGGAGACGAGAGACGACGATGAAAGCGATGCTCGGATCGATACCGCTTGCGCTTTATTTCGCAATGGCGGCCTATGCTGCCGGACCGGTGGATACCGTGACCGTCTACAAATCCCCCACGTGTAGTTGCTGCAACGGCTGGGTCGAATACATGCGGGAGAACGGATTCGCCGTGCAAACCGTAGACAGAGAGAATCTGGTGGACATCAAAAAGGAACTCGGACTCACCGACGGGCGGCTGATGTCTTGTCATACCGCCGTGGTCGATGGCTATGTGATCGAAGGTCATGTCCCCGCGGACGACGTACGTCGCCTGCTTTCGGAAAGGCCGGACGTGGTAGGAATCACGGCGCCGGGAATGCCGCAGCTATCTCCGGGGATGCACAGCGTCAAACCTGAAAACTACGACGTATTGACGTTTGACAGCGAGGGCAGGATCGAAACGTTCAGCAGCTATTGAATTACGGGGCGACCCGCGTGGCCGATCAGACAAACTGAAACTTACTGGCAAGAACTAACGACTCTATCTTGGAGAGTTTTCAGCACTGCGCAACATACCAGTCGAGCACGTGGCGCAGCGCGATGTTGGGGACAATAACCAGGTAATCCGCTCTTTCAGGATTTTCGGGCGTGACGCGAACCGTGGTGTGGGTCACGGTGTTGGAAGTGCCGATTGCGACACCCGTTTCCAGCGTCAATCCATCGAGAGGATACAGTAAACCGCTTGAGTTCAGAAACCTGACCGGGGCCAGGGGATTGATCGAAAACCGGATGTCTCGGGGCAGGTCGATTACCAGAGGCACGGTCGGTGCGAACATCAAATCTACGTAACCGATCAAAACAACGGATTTCCTCGTTCGATATTTTGCAAGGCAGTGGTGTGCAGCCAGGCTGTGGTCCAGGCGGTGGCCGAGAAAACCAAACGCCAGATACAAGGAAGCGGACGTGGCGTACAAGGCCTTTTCGAAATCGGTGGTTTCCTGCTCCGAAATTTTGGCGATTTTCGTCCGGTGCGGCCAAGCCCGCGTGTCGGATATGGAGTCCATATCGCCGATAATCACATCCGGCTGAACGCCGGCTTCGCGCAGTATGTCCGCGCCGCTGTCGGCGGCGATCACGGGATACCCGAGCCCGTGAACGTGCCGGAAGCCTTTCCAGTCGATGTCCCCGGCGCCTACCAGTATGACCGGACTGTCGAAATCAATAGTCTGCATGGTCCAATTATTCTCACGCGCTCTGTTGCTTGCTCGTTCCCCTCATAGTTATACTTGAATCGTCTCTCTGGGGTGCCCTCGGGCTGAGATAAACCCATTGAACCTGAACCAGACCATGCTGGCGGAGGAAGCAAGAGACGAACGGCGCCGCAAGACACCCTTCGCGACTCGAATGACCCCGCTTTTTGTTCGATGCAGAGAATGCTTGATTATGAGGATGCCGATGAACCGTTTGTTCGCCTGTACGAGGTCTTTCCTGCTTGCGTGGATTGCGATCCTAACCCATGCCGAGGAGAAGCCAAAGCGGACCGTGCGCACCTGGGATGCAATTTCGGCGGGTTGCAGCCCCGGAGCCCGGCTGGTGGAAAGCGCCGGGATTGAGCAACACCGAAAACGCCGGATTGCCGAGTGGCGGCGTGCGATTGGCCGGTAACTCCAGCTCTTTACGAAAAACGTCGTGGGTGGTTTGGGGCGGCATCGCCGCGTCGCTGGGTTTGGTTGCACTGGCGGCCGGCATGTTTCTATCGATGTGGACGGCAGGGCAGGGTCGAGGCGCCGCGGACCTGGACATTGCCGCCATATGGGCCACCTTATGGTTTACGCTGTTTCAGGCGGGGGCATCGACGCTCCTCTCGGTAGCTCTTGGGCTGACCGCGGCCTGGAGTATCAGTCACCTGAGATTTCCCGGCCGGCACCAGCTCATTGCGCTGCTGTCGATCAGCATGGTGTTGCCCACGCTGGTTGTCGTCCTGGGGCTGATAACGGTCCTGGGCCGTCAGGGGTGGTTGAATCAACTGTTTGGCGCCGCGGGCTCGGCGGGTATCGGAGTTGCGATTTACGGGCTTGGCGGCATTCTGACCGCCCACGTCTTCATGAACGCGCCCTTCGCCGCCCGCCTGTTGCTGCAACGCCTGGATGGGGTGCCGGTTGAAAAGCTCAAGCTGGGGCGCAGTCTGGGGCTTTCTCCGTGGCAGCGTTTTCGATTCATCGAATGGCCTGCACTGGCGTCGTCACTACCCGGGCTTTGCTCAACCATCTTCCTGTTGTGCTTTACCTCGTTCGCGGTCGTATTGACGCTAGGGGGATCGCCGCGGTTCAACACGCTCGAAGTCGCTATCTACGAAGCGATTAAACTGGAGTTCGATATACAGCATGCCGTCGCAATTTCCCTAGTGCAGCTTGCCGTGTGCGGATTTTTTGTGGTCTCAGCGTCGATGTTCCGCTCGCAAGATCGTTCCCTGGCGATTCGGGCGGAACGGTTCTCGTGGCCAGAGCCGGCGATACTTCGGCGGTTGCAGTCGGCGTTCATATTTATATTTGCATTGGCTTATCTGGCGCCCTTGCTCGCCGTTGTCGTTGACGGACTGGCCGCGGATCTTGCCGGGTTGCTTGCGCAGCGCGTCTTCGTGCGCGCGTTGATCACCAGCTTTATGCTGGCTACCCTGGCTAGCATCGTAACGCTGGCCATCGCGCTCCTCATCAGCAGGGCCAGACAACGGTTGACGTCGCCACTTCACACCCGCCAGACGAGATGGGTGAGTATCCTGTCCAGCATGATGACGGTGAGCGGCACCATATATCTGGCGATCCCGTCGCTGGTGATGGCGCTGGGCTTTTTTCTCATTGCGCGCCGACTGGCATCAGATGTTTACGTGTTCGCCCCCTTGGCGCTTCTGCTTGCCAATGTGCTGATGGCGTTGCCCTTTGCCCTGGCAATTCTTTACCCGGCGGTGCAGAAAGCCGGGTTGAAGCACGATCGTTTGGCAAGTTCATTGGGTTTGTCGGGATTCGCGCGTTGGCGGCTGGTCGATTTTCCCGCGATTCGCGCTGAAGTCGGGTTCGTTTCAGCTCTGTCCTTTTGTTTCTCCTTTGGCGACCTGGGGGTGATATCCGTGTTTGGAAATCGAGATTTCTCGACCCTGCCCTGGGTTTTGTATCAGAAGATGGGGTCCTACAGGACCACCGACGCCGCGGGGATCGCATTGATTTTGCTGGTCACCACTTTTCTTGTGTTTACCCTAGTGCCCTGGTGTTACCGGGAAAAGCGCGATGCTTGAAGTCATAGAACTGCGCTACCGGCATAAGGGCGCTGTTACGCTGGAGTATCAGTACGACTTGGAAGTGGCGGCCGGGGAAATTGCCTGTTTGACGGGCAAAAGCGGGAGCGGAAAGTCGACCTGCCTGGACTTGATTGCCGGGTTTCTTGAACCCCATTCGGGTCGGGTCAGAGTCGATGGCAAAGACATCCTGGCGCTTGCTCCGGAATCCCGCCCACTGACAATCCTGTTCCAGAAAGACAACTTGTTCGAACACTTGAGCGCGGCGCAGAATGTCGCGCTCGGCATGAACACCTCGTTGAAGTTAACCGAAGCCGAGGGGCGGGAAGTGCAAAAGGTGCTGGACGGGGTCGGCTTGTTGCCCCTTGCGGGGCAGCGTGCGGGTTTGCTCTCGGGCGGAGAACAACAGCGCGTCGCGCTGGCCCGCTGCCTGGTCCGCAAGCGGCCTGTCCTGCTGTTGGATGAGCCATTTGGCGCCCTTGACGCGGATACCCGCGCCGACATGATTACACTGGTGAGAGAAATTGTCTCCAGACAAAGCCTTATCGCGCTCATGGTCACCCACGATTTCGATGAGTGCGAGCAGACCGCGGACCGCCACTATGAGCTTGGCAATGGACGCGTAGAAAGGCTGAAATAGGGTAAGAAAAGTTTCGACGATTTCCAATATCAGTTCAATTTGTAGTCATCTTTCATCACCGGCGTTGATGGCTCAATCAGCCCGCATTTTTCACCAGGCCGGCGCTCAGTCAAACCTGTCCTGCGTCATCGCTCGGGATACGGGTGCAATATGCGGGCTAGAAGTGATCCAAATCAACCGGTACGGAACCGCGCCGTGTTAATGATTAATTTGCGATAGGACAAGAGTTACCGGGTTGAAGACACTTTTGCGCTGGTTCGCACTGGCTGTTGCGGGCGCCGCAATCGTGCTGGCGCTGGTGGCAATTATTGCCCCCCGCATCGAGCTCGGCAATTTACGGCCGCGAATCGAGGCGATCGGCGGGCAGGCGTTGGATCGTTCGATACAACTGCAGGGCTCGCTCGCCGTCAAACTTTCGCTGCCGCCGGTCTTCGAGGCGGCCCAGGTCCGTCTTGGTAATCCGCCAAACTGGTCGAGTCCGGATTTTGTTCGAATCGAAAAAATAACCGCCACCGTCAGCTTGATGCCGCTGCTGCGCGGCCAAATCGTGATCGATGAAATCAATGCAAGCGGAGTGGGTCTTTCTTTGGAAGCCGCTGCTGACGGCCGCAATAACTGGACGTTTCCGGCCGGCGCAAAAAATACCGGGGGCGGCGGCTGGAAACTGGTTGCCATCAACCACGTGTCGCTAAGCGATCTGGCCGTGCAATTCAAAGATCAAACGCAGCAAACCGCGGCTGAACTGGTTGTCGAGGAATTAACCGCGCAGCTGCCGGCCGATAATCCCAGCCGCATCAACATGGCGGGAACGGTCCGGGGATTTCCGTTCTCGATCGATGCGACGACCGCCTCCCTGAATAATCTGCTGACGTCCCACGAGCCGGTGCCGGTCAATTCGACGGTGGCGCTAAACGATAACCGACTCCAGATCGACGGCTCGGTAATCGCCACGCCGGAACGGCAGGAGATCGACGCCAGCGTCGAACTGGAGGGCGCACGCGTAGCCGATCTTGCCGCGATCCTCGATGCATCGCTGCCCGCCATCGGAAAATACCGGCTCGAAGCTGAACTCAGCGGGACCCCGGGCGCACTGGCAATATCCGGCATCGACGGCCATCTCGGAAAAACGGCGATTACCGGCAATCTGCGACTGGGAACAACAGGCGAACGGATGCGGATAGATGGGGCGTTTCAACTCAACATCGATGGTCTGGCAATTCAGGGAGACATCGGAGTCGATCGAATAGACGGTGAGTTCAAGGCAACGGCTGCACTGCACGCGCAGCAAGCAGATGTTGGTGATCTGGTCGAACGATTTACCGATCTGACGGGCATCTCGGGCAAGCTCGGTGAGCTTGCGGTGCAAGCGTCCAGTCAGGGCAGAGAGACGCGGTCCCTGATCGAGAACCTGGGGCTGAATGTGCAGCTTCGGGACGCGGCGATAACCTACGGCAACGGATCCAGCGAAAAGTCGATCGAAATCGATCTCGACGAGATGACGTTTCACGGTACGTACCGGCAACGGGCGAGACTGTCGGTTGACGGCCGCCTGCTTGGTGAAGCCTTTACGGCCGATGTCGGGCTGGGTGATCTTCCGACGTTTTTTGAAGAAAGGAGCCTGCCCCTTGATCTAATGGCGACGGGTGCCGGCGCGGAGTTGATCATGAGCGGTCGGCTTGCCGATGAAACCAGCGCGGATGAGACGACGCTTCAGATTCAGTTGTCGGGCCAACGCTTCGGCGAGCTGGCGCCGTGGCTGGGGGTGTCGCCCGACTTCATGGCGGCGTATTCCTTGTCGGGTCGGTTGAGCGTGCAGAACGATCGAGATGCCTGGCGGCTGAGCGATCTGCATGCGCAAATCGGTCGAAGTTCGATCGACGGCGCGATCGGGCTTTCACGGCTCGATGGCCAGCCGCTGTTAACCACATCGCTGGCGTTTGATGTGATCGATCCGTTCGAGTTGGAACGCGTTTTCACCGCCCAGCGTTCACCCGGGGAGCAGAAATCCGGCGTGGGTGTCGACATGAACATGCCGATCCTGCCAACGGATTTGAACTTGAAAGACATGGACATCGACATCGCGGGTAAGCGGGTCGTCCTGGAGCCTTCCGATATTACGGATATCGCATTCTCGACCCGGATACGCGACGGTCACGTGTCGGAAGCGCCGTTTCGAGGGACTTTGGCTGACACCGGCTTCACCGGCAACCTCGCCATGGACCTGCGTGGAAACATCCCCGAGATCGAGCTCGATCTCGAAGCCACGGATGTCGATATCGGAAATTTTCTGCGCAAACTGCAGCTTGCCACAGAGATCGATGCCCATTGCAAGCGGTTGACGGCGCATGTCGTCGCGCGCGGCGGCAGCATCGGCGAACTGGTTGGCGACACCGATATAAATATCGAGACCCATGCCGGGCGCTGGTTACTCACCGATCCCAACCAGGCGGGCAGAGCGCATATCGAGGTGGTGAAGGGCACTGCCAAGGCAACCACTCGGACCAAACAGACCGTGGTCAAGCTGGACGCGCGCATCGACGAGGTGCCGATGGACTTCACCATGGAAACGAAACGACTCCCGAAAAGCCCCGATGGCAAGGAATTTCTCGATACCAAAATCAAAGCGATCGCAGCCGGCGCTGAGCTGACCATGCAGGGTTTAGTGCCGCGGTTGAGCGGGCTGCGTGGTCTGGATCTGCACGTTTCCTTTAGCGGCAACCGGATCGATAGCCTCGATGAATTATTAGAGGTTTCACTGCCGCCGTTTGGGCCGTACTCCGTTGATGGACGGTTAAGAATCGGCGATTCCGATTACAGCCTTTCAGACGTAACGTTCCGGATAGGCGAAACCATCGCGAGAGGACACCTCGAGGTTTCCACCTCGGGCGCCAAACCGGAACTGACCGGAATACTCGAAGCCAAGACCTTTCGGCTGGATGATTTTCAACTGGGCGATTGGTCGCCGGTGGCGGTCACTAACGAGGAAATCGAGGTTGAGACCGGAGACAGTGCGATTTCAAAAAAGCCAGCGGAACAGGACAGCGGTAAACATACGCAAGCGGAATCGGCGCAGCCGCTATTGAGCAGGGAGGTGATGCACGGTTTTGATGGCAAGGCCGATATACGGGTGGGTGACGTTCTATCGGGTCAAGACCGGCTCGGCTTCGGAGAAATGAGTATTGCACTGCAGAACGGGAAGCTAATGCTGTCGCTAGACGTAGATTTGCCGGGCGGGGAGGCCGCACTGGAACTGAGTCTGCAAGCGACCCAGGAGGAATATGCCGCGACGCTGCGAACTCAAATCGAAAACTTCGACTATGGCGTATTTGCCCGCCGCATCGAGCCCGATACCGATATGGCCGGTAAATTTTCCTTCGACGTGGACCTGGCGTCGCAGGGCGAGACATTGAGCCTGATCGATGACAATGCCAACGGGTATTTCGATTTTGTGATCTGGCCGGAAACCTTGCGCAGCGGAATTTTCGACCTGTGGACGACCAACCTGTTTTTTGCTGTTCTGCCGGTGTTGAATCTGCAAACACAATCGAAAGTCAACTGCCTGGTTGGCCGGCTCGATGTGAACGATGGGGTCATGAAGCCCAATCTGCTGTTCATGGACACGACTCGTACCCAGGTGAACGGAAAGGGGAAGATCAATTTTCGGACTGAGCGCATCAAGCTGCGCCTTTCGCCGCGCAGCAAACGGCCCAAATTTTTCAGCCTGTCGACGCCGGTCATGGTGGAAGGCAGTTTTGCCGACTTCGGCGTAGGATTGAGGCCCGACGACTTGTTGGGTACGGCGGTCCGGATGATGGCCACCGTGGTTCTCGTCCCGGGCCAGTACATCACTCAGGGTGTCAGGCCGGGTGTAGACACGAAAAAGTGCGAACAAGCCATAGGCTTGCGGGACGAGTAGAGAAAAAACACCGAATCCAAAAAAAAACCGCAATCGGAACCCCGTGGTTCGATATGCGGGATTGTCGATTTACTGCGGATCGGGCTCCCGGCGGGAAATACTCGACTAGGCGACTCGAACCACCTGGTTTTTGCCTGCACGCTTGGCCGAATAAAGCGCTTTGTCGGCTTTGATAATAAAGCTCTCGATGTCATCGCCGGCGGCGTACTCGGCCACCCCCAGGCTGACGCTCCTACGGCCGATGATGCCGAATTTATG
>JAHEIO010000007.1:70687-74512 GCA_024639325.1 Gammaproteobacteria bacterium | reverse complement strand
TGCGCTCCAGCTCCAGTGCAATGTCGATGAGCGGGTTTTTCCCCGTAACCTCGAACACCTGATGCGCGGTTTTCTTGATGATCGTCGCCCTGGGGTCATAGTTCTTGTACACCCGGTGGCCGAATCCCATGAGACGCATTTCCCCGGCCTTGACCCGTTTGATGTAGTCCGGCACATGCTTGACCGTGTCGATTTCGTTCAACATGCGCAGCACCGCCTCGTTGGCGCCACCGTGCAGAGGGCCATAGAGAGCCGCCGCCGCCCCGGCGACCGAAACGTAAGGGTCTGCCATGGAACTCGAAATGTTGCGCATGACGCTGGTGCTGCAATTCTGTTCGTGATCGGCATGCAGGATGAAAAGAACGTCCAGCGCGTGCTCCAGCACCGGATCCGGTTGGTAGCGGGGCTCGACCCGGCGGTACATCATGTTCAGGAAATTTCCCGTGTAGCTCAGGCTGATATCCGGATAGACGTAAGGCAGGCCCCGGCTGTTGCGATAGGTGTACGAGGCGATAGTGGACATCTTGCCGATCAGCCTGTACGCCTGGAGCATGCGGGTCTCGGGTTCCTGCACCTTGCGAGCGTCCGGATAGAACGTCGACAGTGCCGCCACCGTGCTTATCAGCATCCCCATTGGGTGCGCGTCATAGTGAAACCCCTCCATGAGCTTCTTCGTTTTTTCATGCAGCACGGTGTGATACATGATGTTGTGTACCCAGGAGTTGAGCTGCGATTTGGTCGGCAGTTCGCCGTGCACCAACAGATAGGCGACTTCCAGAAACGTACTTCGTTCGGCAAGCTGTTCGATCGGATACCCCCGATACCGCAGGATGCCGCGTTCACCATCGAGTTCCGTGATCGCACTTCTGCACGAGGCGGTGTTGTCGAAGCCGGGATCATAGGACATCAGGCCAAACTCGTGCTCGTCCCGTTTTATCTGCCGAAGATCCCCGGCTCTTATGGTGCCCTGGTCAATTTCCAGTTGGCAGTTGTTTCCGGTTCTACTATCGGT
Source organism: Gammaproteobacteria bacterium (assembly GCA_024639325.1). Lineage (GTDB taxonomy): Bacteria > Pseudomonadota > Gammaproteobacteria > Arenicellales > JAANXG01 > JAHEKE01. The sequence goes on along the minus strand of JAHEIO010000007.1, from coordinate 73,500 downwards.
AACTTCTAGTGTTTCGGACATGCTGTTGTCGTTCTGTAGTTTGAAAATCAATCGTTCACTGGCGACCCGTGTGGCCGAAGCCACCGGCGCTTCGCGCACTCTCCTCGAAGTCGTCGACGATGTCGAAATCTACCCTGCGTACCGGTATGAACACCATTTGCGCGATTCGATCTCCCGGCTCGATCACCACGGTGCGCTTACCGCGATTCCAGATCGAGACCATCAACTGGCCCTGGTAGTCCGAGTCGATCAATCCAACGAGGTTGCCCAGGACGATGCCCTGTTTATGACCCAATCCCGATCTGGGCAGCAGCACGGCGGCCAGTTCCGGATCTGCGATGTGCAGCGCCATGCCGGTCGGAATGAGCTGCACTTCACCGGCCTCGATTCGCAAATGTTCTTCAATGCACGCTCTCAGATCCATGCCGGCGGACCCGTCGGTGGCGTATTCGGGCAGGGGGTACTCTTCCCCGATGCGTTTATCGAGGACCTTGAGTTGGATTTTTTGCATGATAACGTTCCGCAATCTCTTCGATCAGTCTCCGGGCGAGCAGGCTCTTGCGCATTCGGGGCAACGTCTTTGTATCCGTTTTATCGATCAGCATGAGGGAATTGTCTTCGGTACCAAAACCCTCCCCGCCGCCGACCAGGTTCGCCGCAATCAGGTCCACGCCCTTGCTGGTCAGCTTTTCCCTGGCATGCATTTCCACACTGTTGGTTTCAGCGGCAAAACCTGCCGTAAACAGCAATCCGCGCTTTGCGACCGCTGTCAGTATGTCCGGGTTCCTGATCAGCTCAATAGTCAATGTGTCGCTGCGTTTCTTGATCTTCTGCTCGGCGGCCGTCGCCGGGCGGTAGTCCGCTACGGCCGCGACCGCAATGAAGATATCGCCTGCTGCCGTTTCCTCCATTGCGGCGTCGTACATCTCCTGCGCGGACGTCACCCGTATAGTATGAACGTTATCCGGGCGAGGCAGTCCGGTCGGTCCCGAAACCAGGGTCACGCGCGCGCCGTTTTCGGCAGCGGCTTCGGCGACGGCGTAGCCCATTTTTCCCGAACTGTGGTTGGTAATGCCGCGGACCGGGTCGATCGCCTCCCAGGTGGGGCCTGCGGTAACGACCACTTTAACATTTTCCAGCATGCCCGATCGGAATGAACCGGACAACGCCGCCAAAAGCTCGTCGGGCTCGAGCATGCGACCCGGACCGATGTCGCCGCACGCCTGATCGCCCTCGGCCGGGCCCAATATCAGTATGCCCCGTTTACGCAGGATTTCTATGTTGTCTTGGGTTGCCTGGTCCCGCCACATCTGCTGATTCATCGCGGGAGCCACCGATATAGCGACCGGCGTGGCGAGACACAGCGTGGTCAGCAGGTCGTCGGCTGCACCGTGGGCCAGACGTGATATGAAATTCGCGGTCGCCGGTGCGATCAGCATGGCATCGGCCCAGCGGGCCAGTTCGATGTGTCCCATGCCTGCCTCGGCATCGGGATCCAGAAGGCTGGTATGGACTGGATTGGAACTTACCGCCTGCATCGTCAGCGGCGTGATGAAATGTTCCGCCCCCTTGGTCATCACGACCCGAACCCGGGCCCCGCGGTCCCGCAGCCGCCGGGCCAGCTCGGCGCTCTTGTAAGCCGCTATGCCGCCCGTTACGCCGAGCACGATATGTTTGTTCGCCAAACCCATTTGAGCTAGAGTTTAACCCGTTTTGAGACGGTGAGGGTCGACCTGGATTATCCGGGTCGGCGGCACGGAAGCATCGTGAGGTGAACAAGGAGGTAAAACATGTCTATTCTGGATTGGCCGGTCGGGGAACGACCCCGGGAGAAGCTGCTGGCCCGGGGCGCCGGCGCGTTGTCGGATGCCGAGTTGGTGGCAATCTTGATCCGCTGCGGGACCAAGGGAAAAACCGCCCTGGATGTGTCACGCCAACTGCTTGAAACCTATGGAGGAGTCCGTGGCCTATTGTCCGCGGCGCCGGCGGCCCGCCGGCAGGCCGGATTCGGCGGCACGAGGTATGCCACGTTGCAGGCGGCGTTGGAGCTGAGTCGGCGCTATCTGGCCGAGAGAATGCACAATGTGGATGCGTTGACGTCTCCGCACGCGGCAAGGGCCTACCTCAATGCCAGGCTCAAGAACCGGCCCTATGAGGTGTTCGGTTGTCTTTACCTGGATACCAAGCATCGGCCAATCCGCTTCGAGGAACTGTTTAGGGGCACCATAGACGGTGCTTCCGTTTATCCGAGGGAGGTCGTCAGGACGGTATTGGCAAACAACGCCGCCGCGGTCATTCTTGTCCACAACCACCCCTCGGGCGTCGCTGAACCGAGCAGCGCCGACCAGTCACTGACCCGCCGGCTCAAAGCGGCGCTGGCATTGGTTGACGTCCGCCTGATAGACCATATCATCGTGGGCGACGGTGCGGCGGTGTCCTTCAGCGAGAGGGGCCTGTTGTAGCCCGATCCAGGTGCATCGCGCGGGGTGGGTCGACGACCTATTCCCTCCTGGTCACAATTCTGGTATAACGCGGCCTCTTTTCGTCGGCCGATATCGAGGCCTTGGGAATATGTCTAAAGTCTGTCAAATTACCGGAAAACGAACGGTTCGTGGAAACAACGTTTCTCACGCGAAAAACAGGACCCGGCGGAGTTTTCAACCGAATCTGCACTATCGCAAATTCTGGGTCGAAAGTGAAAAACGATGGGTGCGGCTGCGCATATCCAGCCGCGGCCTGCGAATCATCGACAAGAACGGTATAGATTCGGTTCTTTCCGATCTGCGGTCACGCGGTGAAAAGGTCTAGTTGAA
>JAHEIO010000007.1:0-70587 GCA_024639325.1 Gammaproteobacteria bacterium | reverse complement strand
TGAAAAGGTCTAGGGGTATAAGATGAGAGACAAGATCAAGCTGGTTTCCAGCGCCGGCACGGGGCACTTCTACACAACGACTAAGAACAAACGGAATACGCCCGACAAGTTCGAATTCAAGAAGTATGATCCGGTTGCGCGCAAGCACGTCATCTACAAGGAAGCAAAAATAAAATAACGCACGCGCTATCCGCTTTCCGTTTCCCGTTCGAGGGGGGCTGTCCCGCCGGGTTTCCTGCATCGACTTCCAGTTGTTTCTCCCGGGCTCGCCGATCATCCTGATTTAGAGCGAAACATGAATATCCGTCAGCTCGCCCGAATCGTAAAAACGCTGCGCCGCGGTGTGATGGAGGGGCTGCCCATGGCCGAAAAAAGCAGAGATCCCATCGAGCTGTTCGGTGAATGGTTCGATACCGCGGAACGCTGTGGCCTTTACCTGCACGAAGCGATGACTCTGGCGACCAGCACCCCGGACGGAGTTCCGTCGGCCCGCATGGTGCTGTTGAAGGGCTTCGATCGCGGCGGATTCTCATTTTTTACCAACTACGGCAGCAGAAAATCGGCGGAACTGGAAGGCAATCCAAACGCGGCGCTGGTATTCCACTGGAACGTCCTGCAGCGCCAGATCAGGATCACCGGAGCGGTCGCTCGCGTTTCTCATGAAGAATCCGCCAAATATTTCGAATCGAGGCCGCGCGGGAGCCGCATCGCCGCATGGGCGTCTCGTCAAAGCCGCGTCCTGGCGCACCGGGATGATCTGCAGCGCGCGTTCGACGAAAAGCAACAAGAGTACGAAAGCGGTGATGTACCCCTGCCCGATTTCTGGGGAGGTTATCGCTTGCTGCCCGACGATATCGAGTTCTGGCAGGGTAAGGCAAACCGTATGCACGACCGCCTGCTGTTTCGCAGACACCAGGCCGGCTGGGTGAGCGAATGGCTGTATCCTTGAGCCTGCTGAGCCCACCTATCAAACTATTTTCTAATGCCCACGATATTTATTAGAATGTCGGCCCCGGGTCATCGAAGCGTCCGTGCGTCGGAAAATGCGGGCGCGGAAATCGACGTTCTGACAAATTCAAATGGATCGAGTAAAATCGGGGATGAAAATAAGAAACACCGTTTTGGGAGCCTCACTGTTTGATTAATTTGCAGCGCCTGCGCTTTCAACCCGATAGAAGGCTGGCCTTTCTCCAGGGATTCTTGAAGTATCCCCATCTTGTCGGGTCCGTGATTCCAAGTTCACGTTTTCTGGAACGTCGCCTGATCGACAGTTCCGGAGTGGAAAATGCACGGGTCGTAGTTGAACTGGGGCCAGGGACGGGCGGGACCACGAGAGCTATCATGCAGTCTATGCCCAGAGAAGCGCGACTGCTGGCTATCGAGATCAATCCGCAATTTGCATCATTGCTGAATTCGGAATCGGATCCCCGGCTGAGCGTGTATCACGGCAGCGCCGAGAATATTTCGGAAGCACTGGCCGTCAATGATCTGGGAGCGCCGGATATCGTAGTTTCGGGAATTCCGTTTTCCACTATATCTTCGCATCTTGGACGCCGCATCATCAGCAAGGTGTGGGACAGTCTGGCGCCGGGCGGCCGGTTCGTGGCATATCAGTTTCGCGACAGGGTCGCTTTGATTGGCCGAGAGTTGCTGGGTAATCCCCAGGTCGAAGTGGAATTCCTCAACGTTCCTCCGATGCGGTTTTATCGATGGGACAAACCGCTCGATAAAGTCAAAAAAATCAACGGCAGAAAGTACAACACGGCACAGGGCGAGATCGCCTCGAATTTCTAGCCTGGACGAATGCCGCATCGCGGTCGGGCGCCGCTCCAACAAAACGACACAGTCCATTACCCCGACGTAGAAGGCGCGCCTCTCACCGATTTTGTGTTACGGTTTCACCAGGGGCGGGCTAGTCGTAGCAGTGCTCCGGGCCTGGAAACTCTACTCGTTTCACGGCGTCAACATACCTCGAGATCGCGCCCTGGATGCCGTTGGGCTCCCCATCAAGGAAATTTTTGACGAATTTCGCGGGACGGCCAGGATAGAGTCCGAGCAGGTCATGCCAGACCATGATCTGCCCATCCGTGTCCGGGCCGGCACCGATGCCAATGACGGGAACATCAAGGACCTCCGTGATCCGGGTACCCAGGCTTCGGGGAACGCACTCCAGAAGAATGATTCCTGCACCCGCATCCTGCAGGACCAGTGCTTCATCGATCATTTCCTGTGCCTTGTCCGGATTGCGGCCCTGAACACGATAGCCTCCAAGGTGGTTTACTGACTGCGGGGTCAGGCCCATGTGGGCGCACACGGGAATACCGTGTCTTACCAACAGCTTGGTGAAGTCAGACAGCCAGGATCCACCCTCCAGCTTGACCATCTGTGCGCCCTCGCGCATCAGCAATGCGCAGTTTTCAAGAGTCTGGTCTTTGGCGTAGTAGCTCATGAACGGCATATCCGCCATGATGAAGGAGCCCTGGTTTCCGCGCTTGACGCAGCGCACATGGTACGCAACGTCGTCGATTGTTACCGGCAGACTGGAGTCATGCCCCTGGATTACCATGCCCAGGGAATCACCCACCAGTATGACCTCCACCCCGCTGGCGCTTACACTGTAGGCCGAACAAAAGTCATACGCGGTCAAGCTGGCAAACTTTTCGCCTTCCTCCTTCAGTTTGCTCAGTGTATTGATGGTAACGGATTTTTTTTGATTGTTCTGTACTGACATAGTTGGAGATCCGGATTGGGTTATGTTCGTCTATTGGCGTTCGCCATCTTCCATTTGTCGTTCGAGTGAGTCGAGCATCGCATGGCGCCGTCAGGGGGCGTCGCGGGTTAGATCGCTTTGGAGTAGCCGCGGAATTTTTCGCTGGTCTGCAGATAGGCATCAAAAACCGAGCAGATATTTCGTACGAGCAGCCGGCCACGCGGGTTGATCCGGATCGTCGCATCGTCCATTTCGATCAGCCCGTCATCCTGCATGACCTGCAATTGTTCCAGTTCATTCGAAAAATACCGCCTAAAGTCGATTTCATACCGCACATCTATGGCGTCCATATCGACACGGAAATTGCATATCAACTCCGTGATCACCGTGCGCCTCAGCCGGTCATCAGCATTCAGTTCTACACCCCGCACGATGGGAAGCCTGGCAGCGTCGATGGACCGGTGATAGTCTTCAAGACGCACATGGTTTTGAGCATAGTTTCCACCGACCTGGCCGATGCTGCTGGCGCCGAGCCCGATCAGGTCGCAGTCCCGATGCGTGGAGTAGCCCTGAAAATTTCGGTGCAGGGTGCCGTTTTTCTGGGCCAGGGCGAGTTCGTCCTCGGGTTGTGAGAAATGATCCATGCCGATGTATAGGTAGCCCGCCGCCGACAATCGCTCTATGGTCATTTTGAGTATGTCGAGTTTTTCCCGCCTCGAGGGCAACTCCGACGGGTCGATCTGTTGTTGTACCTTGAAACGCTGGGGTAAATGCGCGTAGTTGAACACCGAGAGGCGGTCGGGGCGGACACGGATGATCGCATCCAGGGTGCTTTCGAATCGCTTTGAAGTTTGCCGAGGTAATCCATAGATCAGATCCATGCTGATAGACTTGAAGCCGTGTTCCCTCGCTGCCGAGAATACCCCGAGCGTCTGCTCTAACGGTTGAATGCGGTTTACAGCTGATTGTACATCCGGGTCGATGTCCTGAACTCCGAGGCTTACCCGATTGAACCCCTGTTCGCGCAGAAATCCGATGTCCCCGGGACCTACTTCCCTGGGATCGAGTTCAATGGACATTTCCGAGACTGCATCGTTGGCGAAGTTAAAACAGGACCTGAGTTCGTCCATCAGCATCTGCATCTGTGCACGGCTGATAAACGTGGGCGTACCGCCCCCCCAGTGCATCTGTTCCACTATTCTGGACGTATCCACGCGGTCAGAGATCAACCGGATCTCACCTAGCAGCCCGCGCAGATACGGCTCGGCATGTTTCCGGTTGGCCGTGATGATCTTGGTGCATGCGCAGTAGAAGCAGACGGTGCTGCAAAACGGAATGTGGACATAGATCGACAGCGGCAGTGGATTCCCGCCGTCATTGGAGCGCGCCACCCAGCCCAAGTATTGTTCTTCATCCAGGGGGTGAAATTGCGGTGCGGTGGGGTACGAAGTGTAGCGCGGTACGGTGGTGTCGTACCGTTCTAAAAGTGCCTCATCGAACAGTTCGGAATGCTGGCTAGTGTGCATCCTGCACCCCGGTACGAAGACGGCTGTCGCTTGCCGTGGATTTGTTCGATGCGGTCATTTCGGTGTATTTGAACAAAACATCAATGCCATGCAAAAAGTCGTGCGCCCTGGTGCTCGATCGGGGCTAATGAGACATCAGTACCGGCACGGTCATGTGTTCGAGCAGGTGCCGCGTGACGCCGCCGAGAATTTTTTCGCGAAAGCGGGTGTGTCCATAGGCGCCGCAGACAATGAGTTCTGCGGAAACATCCGCCGCATGCGACAGCAGCATGTCTGCGGCCGGGATCTCCTGGTTGTGCAATCGGCTCAACTCCACATTTATTCCGTGCCGGGAAAGGTAAGTGCGCACGTTTCCACCGTCGTTTTCATCCGGCTCTTGCTTGGGGTTGATCCATAGCAATTCGACCCGTCTCGCCTTACGCAGAATCGGCAGGGCGTCCTTTACCGCGCGGGCAGACTCCCGCGTGCCGTTCCAAGCGACCAGTACGGTACTCATCAGGTCGTAGCTGTCCTCGATGTACGGGACCACCAGGCACGGCCTGCCCGCTTCGATCAGAACGTGCTCCACGACACCCGGATTCGCGTCGCGGGGATCGTCAGGGTTGTACTGGCCGAGTATCGCCACGTCGGCGCAGTGGGCGTGGCTGCAAAGAGAGGTGACGATGTCGCCCTCCACGGAGCGCCAAGACGTTTCGACGCCGTAGCCGGTATTCGAGTTTTCCAGGAGCTTTTTTGCGTTGCTGGAATAGTTCCGGCCGGCCTGTCTTACCGCTTCGATGATGTCGGGGCCGACGGGCGCCTCCGCATATACCGGGACGGTGTAGGACGGCGTGATGTGAAGCGCCGTCAGATGAGCGTCGAAAGCCTGCGCCAGATCCAATGAAATAGCCAGCCTGTTTCTGCATGCCACGCTGGTATCGACCTGAACCAGAATACTTTTCATTTGTCTCTTTCTCTCACTCCCGTCTACGGTGGGGCCACAATAAGGTGCCGACCGGATTGCGTCAATGACCCAGGTCAACCCCGCAACTGCTTTAACCCGCACATTGTACCTGAGCGCCTGGCCGGGCCCGCTCTGCGTGGTCGCCCGTATAATGCAGGCTGGAGGGTGGATTTTCACTCCGATTTGCCTTGAACGCCATATCGGATTTCCCTACTATCATTTCAGAGCGGCAGCGGTATAGCGAAGAAACAAACGTGAACTCATGCTAGACGATCAATTCAGCCGAACAACAGATTAGGAAGACGAATGAAAACAAACTCTGTGCACTGTATGGTTTTTTGCGGTCTGTTGTTGTCAGCGGCTGCCGCTCATGCCCAAAACCCCGGTCTGGCCGACCAATTTTACGCTACCACGCCACTGCAACGCGCCGAGGCTCAGACGGAGGTGCTTGCGGACGTACTTGAGCTGAACCCGGAGCAGACCGGGGAGTTGGTGGAGATCAACCTGAAATACTCCAAAAAGATTCAGAGACTCATCAACCAGGGTGCGTCAGACGCCATCCTTTACCATGAAATCCAGAAGTATTCGCAGGCCAAGGACGAAGAGATCGTTGATTTGTTAACCAATGAGCAGGCAGAACGTTACGCTGAATACAAGGCTAAACTTCGTCGTATTATCGAAGACGTGATTCAGCGTCGAAACCGCTGAGCAGCCCGTGCCGGTTCGGGGGAGCTATGGAAATTTGCGCAAACACCATCATAGCGGGATAGGTGCCGAAGGCTCGGGTTTGGCGGGAGTTGTGGTCAATATGCCAGGATCTGTTCAAAATGCGGCGTAAGGACATATCGATGCCGGTCGCGGGCATCCGCACCGCATTTTTGGTGCTCGCCATTGCGTCACAACCCGTGGCGAGATCAGCAGGGGATGCAGAACTTCAGTCGGCGAGGATCAGTCTGGGTGCGGCACGGGACGCATTGTCCGCCGCGTCCATCGAGTTCAGATCCATGCCGTCGCAGGGTGGGGCAAGCGAGTCGGAAGCAAAGGACTACCTGGCATATCTCGGCCGGCTAAAGCGTTTGGTGTCTGCAAATTGCAGGGTCGTGCTGGATCTGAAACTGGAAATCGGTGATTCGAGTCCGGAGCCGGGTTGCAACCCGGATGAACTGAAGCCGGCGGGCCCGGTGTCCTTTCCCGGCGAACGCACGGAAGAGGAGCGCATTGCGAGCCTAGAGGGGCAGTTAGGCAAATCCATGTCGGAGTTCGACGAGTTACTGCTGCGGGAAATGGATGAACTGCAGCGTAAACGCTCGGGTTCTCCAGATGAATCCGGCGGTTCCGGCACCGCCGGCGGTGAAGGTGAGGGGGCGACGTCGGCGGATGGCGGTGCCGAACCTGGCGGTCGGCAGGGATCCCGGCAGGGGCAGGCGCAACAAGGGGCTGAGCAGCCGCAAGGTGAAGAAGTCGCCTCCCAGGCGGAACCGGGCGAGCAGCAGACCGGCGCCCATGGCGCCAGCCGTCAGAGCGAAGCCGATGGGTCCCGGACGGCGACCCGCGATGCTCCCCCCTCTGCTGGTGACGACGATATCGTGGCTCGGCAGCTGCGCGAAGCGGCCGAAAAGGAAACCGACCCGGTATTGCGGGAAAAACTGTGGGAAGAGTACCGCCGCTATAAAGAAAAGCAGAAGGCGCAGCCGAAAAACCTGAATTGAGATGAACCGTCGGCAAACAACTCGGACATCCTTGCTCGCCGTTTTACTGGCGGGCGCTGTGACGTCGTGCCAGACGGTGCCCGAGGCGCCGCACGTGCCCGACACCCTGATCAACAACGCCCAAAGGGAGGTGCCGGAACGTGAGCTTCTGGACGTGGGCATATTCGTTCTCGACCCCGGTCCTATCAGCGACGACGACAGGGAGAAGGGCGTATCCGAAGAGGTTCGGAACGCCGAATCGCGCTACATTGCCATCCACCTCCGCGACACCATTCAACAAACCGGGCACTGGGGTGCCGTCAGGGTCCTGCCCGGCCAGTCCGAAGCCGCAGAAATCATCGTTGCCGGACAGATCGACCGGTCGGACGGGGAGTCACTGGTATTACAGATCCACGCCTACGATGCGGGCGGCACTAAGTGGTTCAGCCGCAAATACGAGAAACGTGTGCCGCAGTCCGTTTATGGTCAAAACCGGGAGAAAGAGGTTTTCCAGGATGTCTATAACCGCATCGCCAACGACCTGTTCCGGGAAAAATCGGGGCTGGCTCAGGAACAGATCGAGCACATACGGCGCGTCGCACGGCTGCGCTTCGCCAGGTCGCTGGCGCCTGATGCATTCAGCGAACACCTGAACGTCGAGGATGGTTCGTACCAGATTCAAAGGCTCCCCGCGACAAACGATCCGATGATGGCGCGCGTGCTCGAGATTCGCGAGCGCGAGTACTTGATGGTAGACGTGATCAACGGGTACTACGACAACCTTTATGCCGAAATGGAGTCTCCTTATTTCGATTGGCGCAGGCTGAACTCTGAGGAAGCTGCCGCATTGAGGGAAGTCAAGCGTAAAAGCACCCAGCGCTACCTCCTGGGAAGCGCATTGATCATCGGCGCTATCGCGGTGGAGGTGCTCGGAGGAGATACGAATACCGATACCCTGCGCGATGTTATGGTCATTGGGGGTGCGGCATCGGTCAAAGGCGGCGCAGATCTGGGGGCGCAGAAAAGAATACACAAAGACGCGATTCGGGAGCTGGGCGAATCCTTTCAGGCGGAAGTCGCACCGATGGTGGTGGATATCGAAGGGCAGACCGCAGAGTTGACCGGTTCGGCTGAAGAGCAATTCATCAAGTGGCGGGAACTGCTCCGCGAGATATATCGAACAGAGACCGGGCTGCCCGTTCCCACTATCCAGACGGAAGGCGAAACGCCGCCTGCGGAGAATATTTTCACGCCGGCTGGAGACGAACAGGGCGCACCCTCGAATCAGGGCGACAATGCCGCAATCAACTCCGGCATAAGCTGAGGAAAACCGGTCGGCTGGTGGAAGTGGACATGGATAACGTGCCCGACGATCCCGGCGAGGAAAAAGGCATCTCCGAGCAGCCGGTGCGACGGAAAGAAAAATCGACGCGACGATCAGGCATTCGCACGGTTCTGCTCATTGCCCTCGTTTCATTATTGGTATTGGTGGTTGCGGTGATCTGGATTTTACCCGGCTACGTCGATCCAGTGACCCGGGTAGAGGACGATGACGCAGGGGCGCGACAGGTTGACGCCTCGCCACCATCCGAATCGGAAACCCGTCGGGCCCGGTACAAGCGCGAAGCGGAAAAAGCGTTGCAGCAGTACCTTAAACGACAAGCCGTTATGGAGGCACGGGAGGTGTCGATCTGGGGCGGGCGGGAGTACGACAACGCGCTCCAGGCCGTGGCTGAGGCGGATGCATCCTTCGCCAACGAAAGTTTCGAGCAGGCGAAAACAGGATACGAGGCAGCAACCCGGCTGCTGGAGGCCCTGGAGGAGTCCACACCGGAGCGCTTGCAAAAGGCGCTGACCGAAGGAGAGATTGCACTCGAACGATTTGATGCGGATGCGGCCCGGCGCCAGTTCCAGATTGCGCTAGCGCTCGATTCGGCTGACGAGCAGGCCCGTGCTGGCGCGGCCCGTGCCGGGAATGTCGAACAGCTCTCCCGCCTGTTGAACCGGGCCCGGGAGGCGGAGGCAAAGAACGACCTGGCGTCCGCGCAAGCCCTGCTGGAACAGGCGGTCGCCCTGGACCCGCTGGCATCAGGGGCCCGTTCTGAACTGGACCGGGTCGGCGCAGAAATCGAATCCCGGCGTTTCAATAAGCTGATGTCCGAGGCGCTAACGGCCATGGAAAACGGGCGGTTTGACGCGGCCGGCCGGGCGCTGTCGGCGGCCGAGGCTATTCATGTCGATGCGCCAGGGGTGGCCGACGCCCGCGGGCGGCTGAAGCTCGCGATTCAACAACAAAAGATAAGCGAACACAGAACGCGGGCTGAGAAATTCGCACAGGCCGAGCGCTGGCACGAGTCGTCGCGTGAACTGGACGCGGTGCTCGCCATAGATCCCCAGGCACAATTCGCGGTACAGGGGCTGGCGCAGGGCCGCCGGCTGGCGAAGCTCCACGATCAGCTCAACGCGTGGTTGCAGGATCCGGATCGCTTGCGTTCGTCACAGCCGAGAGCAAATGCGCGAACTCTGTTGGACGCCGGGGCATCGAACCTCGACAAGGGTCCGCGACTGCAGCAAAAACTCGACCAGCTTGCCGAACTGGTAGCACTTGCGGAAACCCCGGTACCGGTAGCGCTGGTGTCCGATGGATTGACGGATGTGACAATCAACCGGATTGGACGTTTCGGTAAATTCGAGCAAAAGACGGTGGCCTTGTTGCCGGGTAAGTATGTCGTGCTGGGATCGAGAACGGGTTACCGGGACGTGCGCTTTGAGTTGAATGTGCGCCTGGGCTCCGCAACGCCGTCTCTGGTTGTCAAGTGCGGGGAAAGGGTTTGAATACCGTCACCGTTAAGACCGCCGACGGACGAACGTTCAAGTGCCGGGAGTCGGACCGGATCGGAATCGGGGGACACGGTGCCGATGTATCCATCCCGGATGACCCGAGCAACAACCGGTACGCGTATATCGAGAACCGTGACGGTCACGCGTGGATAGTTCCGGCAACGCCCGCGATCGAATTGCGCTTGAACGACACGGCCATTGACGAGGCTGCTCCATTACGCCGCGGTGACGAACTCGGGGTGGGTAATGTCAAGTATTCCCTGGACTATTCGGGTCAGCTGCTCGAATTCGTGGAAAAGGAGTCCGGCACAACGAGCGGTGCTGAAACAGGCAATGAACAAACAGCTCAAAGCCACGCGACTCGGCGGCACGGCATCCGGTCGGGACGCGTGCGATTGTTCAAGGCCGCGCTGCTGGGTATTTTTCTCGTGCTCGTCATGGTTCTGCTTTTCGTGTTCGTTGCGACACCGATATCGGTTTCCGTAACACCCGAGCCCGAACGCATGGAGATACGGGGATTTCCCCCTCCCTTGCCGCTGCGGGACCGCTATCTGGCACTACCTGGGGACTACCGTATTCTGGCCGAAAAACGGGGCTTTGAATCGATGGACGCATCCATCTCCGTGGTCCGGGGGGGGTATACGGAGTTTCCTTTCGAGATGACAAAACTGCCGGGCCGGGTATCCATCTATTCCCGTCCGGACGGCGCGGACGTCAGCGTCGGCGAAGAATTTCTCGGTCCAACGCCGTTGATCGAGAAAAAGCTAGCGGCGGGTCCACGCCGTCTCGTACTGTCGAAGCAACGCTACCAGGATTCCGTAATGGAGATAAATGTCGAGGGCCTGGACAGGGAGCAGGTCTTTCGCGTCGAACTGGCTCCTGACTGGGCGCCGGTCACGTTTCGTTCCGAGCCCGAGGGAGCATCCGTCATACTCGGTGATGAAATTGCGGGCGTCACCCCGCTAACCGTTGACATACTCTCCGGCCGTCACCAGGTGGGTATGGAGCTCGAAAAATACCAACCGGAATCGATTGAATTGACGGTGGAGGCGGGGATCGCCATGGCGGCGCCGGTTGTACGGCTTACGCCGGTGCCGGCCAATTTGAGGCTGTTGACGAAACCGCCGGCGACCGTAACCGTTGATGGCGTTTACCACGGCGGCACTCCGCTGGATCTGAAGCTGTCGCCCTGGGAAAAACATGAAATTGCATTGGCCAGCGCCGGATATGAGACGGTCAAAAGGACCGTTACTATGGAGCCGGGGGAGAGCGATGCCCTTTCCCTGGAGCTGGTCCCCTTGTACGGTGTGGTGTTCATCACGTCCAATCCGGCCGATGCGACCGTTGCCGTTGACGGCCGTGACATGGGCCCTGCCAGTCAGCGATTGCGACTGACTGCGAGGCGGCACACGCTCGAGTTCAGCAAGCCCGGATATGAATCGAAACGCATCGAGTTGACGCCGCGTCCGGGAGTGAGCAAGGAGCTGTCAGTGGAACTGAACCCCGTGGGCAAGACGCCGTCTCCGGTTGCCGCCAAGCCGGATTTGAATCGTACCGGCCAGGGCCAGGAGCTCAAGCTGGTAACGCCCGGCGAGTTCACCATGGGTTCCTCCCGTCGTGAACAGGGACACCGCGCCAATGAAAATCTTCGTCGCGTGGTATTGACCAAACCCTACTATCTCAGCGCACGGGAGGTGACCAACGGTGAGTTCCGGCGTTTCAGGCCGGAGCATTCTTCCGGCGCCGCCTACGGTCGGAGCCTGGACCGGGACGATCAGCCCGCAGTCAATATCAGCTGGGAGGATGCCGTGGCCTACCTGAACTGGCTCAGCGCTCAGGACGGTCTGCCGCCCGCTTATCGAAAAGACGGAGAAAGATGGGTGCTGATCCAGCCTCCTGCCAGTGGTTATCGATTGCCAACCGAGGCGGAGTGGGCGAGGGCGGCAAGGTTCATCGGATCCAAACCAAAAAAATACGCCTGGGGTGAGACCTATCCCCCTGCGGCAAGATCCGAGAATTTTGCCGATCGATCCGCGTCCTCTCTGTTGTCCTATACCCTGTCATCATACGACGACGCGAATCCGGTTGCGGCGCCTGTCGGCAGCTACAGCGCGAATGAGGCCGGGTTGTACGATCTCGGTGGAAATGTGGCAGAGTGGGTCCATGACTTCTATGCCGTGTATCCCATGGAGACGAGCGCCGCGGCCGTGGACCCCAGGGGCCCGGAATCCGGTCGTCACCACGTGGTGCGCGGCGCCGGCTGGAAAGACTCGACCTTGAGTGAGCTGCGGTTGAGCTACCGGGACTATGCCGCGGAACCGCGCAATGACCTGGGATTTAGGATCGCCCGATATGCGGATTGAAAGAAGCCTGCTTCTGCTTCCGCTGCTGGCGCTGGTGTTTTTCGGAATGCACGCATCGGCCCAAGACCCCGAACGGCCCCAGGATCCGGCCCTGGAAGCAGAACCGGAAGCGGTCGCCGGCGATGCGCGGCCGGAGACTGATGCGGCGGGTTCCACCGAGGGTGGGGGCAAGGGATCCGGGCCGCCGGCACGTTTCATACCCAGGGAGACCATCTCACCGGACAGCGTCATAGCATTTCCCGCGGATATTTAACCCGTATTTCTCAACACACACTGCACCGTGAGCGAGAGAAGATGAAAAAAGCCATACCGATCGAATTCGTCTACCAGGTGTTTTCATTGCTGATCGCGATCATCATCGTGCACGCTTTATACGTTGCGGTGATCCGGCCAAACGCCAACGCATTCATGGAGCGGGAAGTCGCCCGAATGAAAGCGGACGCCGAGTACGTACAGCAGCGTTCCATATTCGTGGTGATCAGGGATTTCGAGCAGGAAGCATGTTTCATCCTCGCACTGTGGGCTTTCAGCATCATGGGATACAAGGGTTATGCCAGCTATCGCGAGCGAAAACTTCTCTACAACCTGGTCGATGGAGAAGACGAACAGCACGACGCCGAACTGGATACGAACCAGCTTAACCGCCGACTCGATGGGCTGCCGCCGCGAGCGAGGGAAGCACTGCTTCCGCGCGCATTGGGCGCGGCCCTGCACCGCTTTTCGGCGACGGGAAATGTTCAGGACGTGTCCGCGGCTGCCCGGGAAGTCTGCCAGACCGAAGCCGATCGACTGGAATCGGAGTTGTCGATCATTCGCTACATCGCCTGGGCCATTCCTTCCATCGGCTTTATTGGAACGGTGAGAGGGATCAGTGATGCGCTTGCCCAGGCACACCGCGCCGTCGAGGGCGATATCACCGGTGTAACCCAGAGTCTCGGCGTGGCCTTCAATTCGACGTTCGTGGCTCTGGCCATCAGCATCGTGGTCATGTTCTTCGTGCACCAGCTGCAGTTGGCCCAGGAGCGTGTGGTTCTCGAGACGGAAACCTACTGCGACCGCTACCTGATCCACCGGTTGAAACGGTCACCGGCATGACGTATCGCCCGCATACCGCACCAGGATGCCGGGGAGTGCGGTGAAACGTCGCAGAGAGGTCAGCGTTTTCGGGCTCTCATTCCTGGACGTCATGTTCTGCGGCTTTGGTTCCGTCATCCTGCTGGTGATGATCATCAACTCCGATACGCTCGCCCAGCGCAAGGAAGTGCAACAGGATCTGCGCGGCGAGGTAATGAGGCTGGAAACCGAGGTGCGGACCGGCGAGGATTACCTCGTCGAGATCCGCAACACGCTGGAGGAAGTCGATCAGCAGAACATCGTGGCCCAAGGCCGAACCCGGGAGGTGTTGTCGGACGTCGAACAGACCAAGATCGAAATTGCCGCGCTGCAAAAAATTACCTCCGCGCAAAGACAGCATATCAATCAACTGCAATCCGACCTGAAGCGGGTCGATGCCGAAAAGCAAAAGCTTTCAAGTGAGCGCGAGCAGGCCGAGAAACAGGGCCGCAGCGTCCGCCGGTTCATCGGCGAAGGGGACAGGCAGTATCTGACCGGGTTGAAAGTGGGCGGCAAGCGCATCCTGATTCTCGTCGATGCCTCGGCCAGCATGATGGACGAAACCATCGTCAACATCATCAGGCTTCGCAACATGTCCGACGATGCGCGCCGAAATGCCGGCAAATGGCAGCGTACGGTGCATACGGTGGAATGGCTGTTGAGTCAGCTGCCGGTGGACAGTGAGTTCCAGGTCATCGCATTCGATGTCGAAGCGAAATTTCTTGCGGGTGAAGGAAAGTGGATGGCGGCAAGTCAGATTTCGAACCTGAACCAGGTGATGTCCAGACTGAACGTGCTGGTCCCCGGGGGTGGAACAAGCCTGTACAAGGCATTCGAGCGGATCAGGGGTCTCACGCCCAGGCCGGACAACGTGATACTGCTGACCGACGGTTTACCGACGGTCGGCCAGTCGGGAAATACCGGCGGCCCTGTAAGTGGAAAGCGGCGTCTCAGTCATTTCAAGCAGGCGGTCAGGGTGCTGCCCGGCGGCGTGCCGGTCAATTCCATCCTTTTTCCTATTGAAGGCGATCCCTTCGCAGCCAGTGAGTTCTGGAAACTGGCCGTGCGCAGCCGCGGCTCGTTCATGAGCCCCTCGAAGGATTGGCCATGAGGCGCCGCCGGCGGGACACGCAGGTCTTCAGCATCTCTTTTCTGGATGTAGTCTGCTCCGCATTCGGCGCCATCATTCTGGTGCTGGTGTTATCCAAGACCGGTGAACCCCGGGTGCTGGAGCGCGTCAGGGCGGACCTGAGCGGCGTCGTGGCCGATCTTCAGCAGCAGCTTTTCGAGATTCGCGGTGAGACCCGTATGCTCAATCGCGAGCTCCAGAACAAGACACCCCAGCTGTCGGAATCGCAGCAGCAGTTGGCACGTCTTCTTCAGCAGCTGTCCGATCTCGAAGGAGAGTTTCGAAACGCAACCCAGCGGCTGGAAACCCAGCGCCGGATAGCCGGCCAGCTCGAATCAGCCCAGCAGTCGCTTACCGAAGAGATGTGGCGGCTGCTGGGCGACAACTTCCGGCGTAGACCCGTGGATGCGCCGATTGGCGGCATTCCGGTTGATAGCGAGTACATTATTTTCATCATCGACACGTCCGCCAGCATGTTCAACTTCAGCTGGCGGTTGATGCAGGACAAGGTCAGGGAAACCCTTGACATCTATCCTTCGGTGAAGGGAATCCAGGTAATGAACGACATGGGTCAATACATGTTCTCACAGTACTCCGGCCGATGGATACCCGATACACCGGCGCGGCGAAAGGCCATACTGAGCCGGTTGGCAAGCTGGAATCCATTCAGCAACAGCAGTCCCGTAGAAGGGATTACCACCGCGATCAGGACATTCTATTCGGCTGACAAGAAGATCAGCCTCTACGTGCTCGGAGACGAGTTCTCTACGGGCTCCATCGATCAGGTGGTCAAGACCGTGGACCGCTACAATCGCACCGGCGAGGATGGATCCCGCCTGGTCCGGATCCACGCGGTCGGCTTTCCGGTCCAGTTTCTGCGAGGGGACGGCCTCGACGCCACGGGTATTCGATTCGCCGCACTCATGCGAATCCTCACAACGCGAAACGGCGGCACGTTTGTCGGCCTCGATCGGGTCGATCCCTGACAACGCCCGTGTAATAGAAATCCAGGTCGCAATTTTGACATGCGTCAAGACATTTCCGCCCCACCATACGTATCCTATTTCAACCTGTTTTTTCCATCATACGGGATCTTGTTTCGAATTGATCCGGAGGTAAGTCAATGAACACGAATATCTGGAATCCGTTCCGGGAAATGGAAGCCCTTCTCGACCGTTACAATCAGGCCACGGGGCGCGCGCTGGCCAGGAGTGAGGACGAGGGAGCCGTGACGCTCGCTGACTGGTCGCCCTCGGTGGATATAGAAGAAAGCGACAACAGCTATCTGATCAAGGCGGATCTGCCCGGCGTAGCGAAGGAAGACATAGACGTTACTTTCGATAAGGGTGTGCTGGGGATCCGGGGAGAAAAACACGAGGAAAAGGAAACCGGTGAGAAAGGCAGCAAACGCCACCGCACGGAGCGATTTACCGGCAGATTTGAGCGCTATTTCACGCTGCCGTCGGAAATCAACGTAGAGGGTATAGACGCTTCCTACCGGGACGGTGTGCTGTCACTGTTGATACCAAAAGCCCGGGAAGTGAAACCCAAGTCAATCGAAGTCGCCGTACGTTAAGAATGAAAATTCTTGTCCCCGTGGACGGCTCGGATAACGCCTTCAGGGCGATCGACCTGGCGTGCAGGCTCGCCGGCGAGGGCAATGAGATGTTATTACTCAACGTCGTTGGCCGGGGAGAGTTGCCCGAGGAATTGAAACGCTACGCCCGGGTCGAAAACATCGAAGGTCCACCGGCATGGCAATACGAGCAGCTGATAGCTTCGGAACTGATCGGCAGGGCGGTGGAGCGTCTGCGGGGGCGAGGTTTCGAGAACATCGATACGTTTGTGCGTACCGGTGATCCAGCGAAAACCATCATTGCCGTTGCAAGGGAAACGGGCACGGAATTGATCGTCATGGGAAGCCGGGGCCTGGGAGCATTGAAGGGTCTGGCCTTCGGCAGTGTGTCGCAGAAGGTCTCTCACAGCGCCCCCTGCCAGGTTGTTACCGTGTCTTGATATTCATCAATGCCCAAAACTGGCGGGTCTCTCAAAATACGTAACAACACAATTATCAATACGATCTTCGGGAATCTGGAAATGCCTGCCCACGTACACATCGACGCCGCTGATATCATCCGCTTCAAGCGGCAACTCGATATCGAACGGAATGCGCTCAAGGACGAGATGAATGCCGAACTGTTCCAGGATGAACACGGGCAGGATCATCACCAGGTGATCGACAGCGTGAGAGACCGTGGCGACGAAGCGGTGGCGGACCTCTATGCCGATCTTGCGCTGGCGTCGATTCAGAGCCATGTCGATCGACTGCAGGCCATCGAAAACGCGCTGTATCGGATCAACAAGAACATATACGGGCTTTGCCTCGATTGTGCCAAAGCGATCAGCAAGGCCCGGCTGGATGCCGACCCCGCGGTGCCCCGCTGTATAGAGTGCCAGACCCTGATCGAAAGCAGACCCAGTGCGAAGGATGTTACCCCGTCATTGTAAGCCCCCCAACCCTCTGCCAGAGGATCCGGGTGAGGGCGGTCAGCGCTTCACATGGCACGCAAGGCAACTCCCTGACAGTCGTCCTGCGAGATAGTAGTTCGGCGGTACCGCCTCAATTGCCTTACGTGCATTGCGAACGTCCGCTCGGAAATCCTCGATATTCTCGTCGATGAGCAGATGATTCGTCTGTCTTGACCCGGCGCCGAGAGTGAGGGCCTCCTTTTCCATGTTTTCCAGAAGTTCCAAAATCATTTCCCTGTTATAGCCCGCGATGTGTTCCTGGGAATCGAAAATATCGTTCATTGACCAGATGTATTTGCTCAGACGCAGCATCGCATTCTCGACCTCGCTGTCTTCGATATACACCATGTCGGCGGGGTAGGTATGCATTTTTACCTGTGTTTCCGCGCATCCGGCCAAAAGCGGCAGCAAAACGCTGAAAAATGTCATCCGGGCAGACAAGTATGGTGTTGGAAACATATGTCTAGTAACCTGATTGTTACGACCGCTTCTATCATACCCGCATAACATGCGATGTTTTTGATTTACATCAACAAGAGGCTGGTCCATACGACGTAGTTTCAAACGGCAATTGGATTGGAAAACAGTGATGAGCGATTTAATCTCGAAAATACACCAGGATCACATCAACATGGCGCGGATCCTCAAACTGATCTCCAGTGAGATCGATGCACTCGTCGCCGAGGAACCGAGAGATCTTGAAGTGCTGGATGATGCCATGCGATATATGATCAACTACGCGGACAAGCTGCACCATCCCAAAGAGGACATCATGTTTCGACGACTGCAGGAAGCGGCGCCGGAGACGCGTGAGCTGGTCGATGAAATTTTCAATGAACACCAGGACATCACCACCAAAGGATCGGAGTTTCATGAACTCGTGCTCGCCGTGGAATACGGAGACTTCGTACTGCGCAAGGACATCATTGCCAAAGGCAAGGATTACGTTCAGACGCTGTATTCTCATATGCGCAAGGAAGAAGAAAATCTGCTCAGGACTGCGCAGAAGCTGACTGAGAGCGGAGGTGGACTCGATCTGGGAGTCGAGGCGAGTGAGCTGATTGATCCCCTGTTCGGTGAAGGCATCCGCAAGGAGTACCAGAATCTGTATGAACACATACTGAATCAGTATGGTGATGACTGGCGGCATCCGGCCCATAGACTGGTGTGACGGCCCGCGCCTCGTCTGATCACCCGAATCCAGGCGAATCTTTTACGCAAGATTTCCCAACCTCGACGCTGATCCGGTCGCTGTGTGATCCGTCCGTGTACGACTACACGGCGAGCGGCATTAGGGTGGTCGAAACCCATATATCCTGGATCATCCTGACCGGACCCTACGCATACAAAGTAAAAAAGCCGGTTTCACTGGGCTTCCTCGATTTCGGAACCCTGTCAAAGCGCAAGGCGATGTGCATGGAGGAGTTGCGACTGAACCGCAGGCTGGCACCGGAGTTGTACCTCGATGTCGTCGCCATAACGGGTAGCGAGACGGCACCCGTCCTGAACGGACGCGGCGCTGCCATAGAGTACGCGGTCAAAATGGTTCAGTTCGATAGCGACAACGAGATGGCCGCGCTGGTTTGCAAAGGGCTGCCCATCAGCCTGATTAATGATCTTGCCAGTGGGTTGGCAGATTTTCACCTGAATCGGGCCCGGATCTGCAGTGACCAGGCATTCAGCACCCCCGCTCAGGTTGGTCAGCGGATCAAGGACAACTTCGTTGTTCTGAGGCCGAACTTGGATTCCGACAGCTTGCGCCTCCTCGATTATCTGGAAACATGGGTAGATGCCCGGCTCGAGGACCTGGAGGAATCCATCGAGCACCGCGGAGGCGACGGTTTCGTCAGGGAGTGCCACGGTGATCTGCACCTCGGAAACATGGTAGTGATTGGAGACAGGGTCCGCCTGTTCGATTGCCTCGAGTTCGATGTGCGGCTCAGGTGGATAGACGTGATTAGCGAAGTCGCGTTCGTCGTCATGGATTTCGACTATCACGGATGCAGTGAGTACGGCTACCAGTTCCTCAACAGGTATCTGTCCGTTACGGGAGACTATTCAGGCCTGGAACTGTTGCCGTTGTACCTGGTCTATCGCGCCATGGTCAGAGCCAAAGTTGCGAGCATACGCAACCAACAGTCTTCGAAGCGGGGCGGATTGGTCCTGGAGGTCGGTGGTCATCTGGAATTGGCGGGGCAATACCTCGACGCCCGTCATCCCCGGCTTTTCATTACGCACGGCTACTCCGGTTCAGGAAAAAGCTTTTGGTCCGAAAGGCTCGCGCGCAAGCTGCCCGCGATTCACATTCGATCAGACGTCGAGCGGGATCGAACCGTTGGCGGCGCGGATGCTGAGCGATACAGTCCGGAGAACATTGCGCTCAACTACGAGCACCTGGTAAATGTGGCCGGGACCGTACTGGACGCGGAATACTCCGTGATCGTCGATGCCACGTTCCTCAGAATCGAACAAAGGAACCTGTTTTATTCGCTGGCAGAAAATCGGGGCGTGGAGACGGTGGTCCTGGATATGCAGTGTGACGAGCGGCTGCTGAGATCCCGCATCGCGAAGCGGTTGGCGGCCGGCAGCGATCCGTCGCAAGCCACGACACTGGTCCTCGACATGCAGATGCGGCATGCGCAGCCCCTGTCCGAATTGGATAAGGCTCGCGTCGTAACCGTAGAAGCGGGCAAAAAATTAGATCCGGATGCGATATTGGGGCAAATTTCCGCCATGTCCTGAGGTCGAATCGAGGGTATAATGCAGCGTTTTTTTGATACCGCCTGCCGGCCGCTGGTGTTGTTGCCCGGAACCCTGCTGGCGCATGGTCCGCGGGGTCCCGGCAACTCTTCTTTGTTCGAAATCAAGTGAAACTTAAAGTGGAAAACCTCGGTTGCGAAAGGAACGAGAGGCGGTTGTTTTCCGGCATGAATTTCCAACTCGAGCGGGGAGAGCTGATTCAGATCGACGGTTCCAACGGCAGTGGAAAAACGACGCTGTTGCGAATGGTGAGCGGTTTGTTGCCGATCGATGAGGGAACGATTTACTGGAACAATCGTCCAATCCAGAAAAATCGAGCAGGCTACATGTACGAAATGTCATTCGTTGGGCACAAGAACGGGATAAAGGACGAACTTACCGCCGAGGAAAACCTGACAATGGATCGGACCCTGACCGGTCAACCATCGGGTGTTTCGGAGACCCAGGCCCTGGGGCGGCTGGGTATCGCGCATTGCCGGCAACAGCTTTGCCGTCATCTGTCCGCAGGCCAGCGGCAGCGGGTCTCTCTTGCCAGACTGCTGATCTCGGCCGCCAGATTGTGGGTGCTCGATGAACCGCTGACGGCGCTGGACCGTGACGCGCAGGGAATCGTCCGTGACCTGCTGGTCGAACACATGACGTCCGGAGGCATGGCGCTCGTCACGAGTCATCAGAACATAGAGTGGCGGTGGCATGCGCAACGTACCGTCAGACTCGGGGAAAGCCGGGGTCCGGATGGATAGCATTTACCTACCACTGGTTCGCCGGGACCTGACACTCGCCACGCGCACGCCCAGCCAGTGGATCAATCCGCTGCTTTTTTTCTTGATCGCCGTCAGCCTGTTTCCGCTGGGCGTGGGGCCAGATCCAAACAGGCTGAGCGAAATCGCGGCCGGGGTTATCTGGGTTGCGGCACTACTGGCCACCATGCTGTCCCAGGACAGTTTGTTCAGAACCGATTTCGAGGACGGCTGCCTGGAGCAGATGTTGACCAGTCCGCATCCGGTCATACTGATAGTTGCCGCAAAGGTCTCGGCACACTGGTTGTTGACCGGACTGCCGCTGATCCTGTTGTCGCCGCTTCTCGCCGTATTGATGGGTTTGTCATTCGAGGGCTGGCGCGCGCTGTTTTTCACGCTGACGCTGGGCACGCCCATCCTCAGCCTGCTCGGCGCCCTGGGCGCCGCTCTGGTCGTCAGCGTGAAGAGGGGTGGCGTGCTGCTGTCATTGCTGGTGCTGCCCTTGTGTATACCGGTGCTGATTTTTTCCACTACCGCTGTGCAAACCGCCAGCGTCGGCTTGCCCATCGAAGGCCATCTGTCCCTGCTGGGTGCGCTGCTGGCACTTTCCGTAACATTGGCGCCGGTTGCCATAGCCGGGGCACTCAGCGTTACCGGCGGAGGGAACTGATACATGTGGGCATGGATACACAGATTCGGATCGCCCAGATATTTTTACGCATTCGCCGGCAAGCTGCTGCCCTGGCTCGCTGTTCCCTGCATCATCCTTTTTGCCGTCGGGCTGTATTTGGGTCTGGTGGTTGCGCCGGGCGACTATGAGCAGGGTGAAAGCTACAGGATCATCTACGTTCACGTCCCGTCGGCGTGGATGTCCATGTTTGTTTATGTCCTAATGGCGGTTTTTGCCACGATCGGCCTCATATGGCGGGTAAAACTCGCGGAGGTGATGGCAACGGCATCGGCACCCATCGGCGCTTCTTTTACGTTTCTAGCACTGGTAACCGGATCTATCTGGGGTAAACCCATGTGGGGCACGTGGTGGGTGTGGGACGCAAGGCTGACCTCCGAACTGATACTGCTGTTTCTGTATTTTGGCTTCATGGCGCTACAATCCGCCATCGGCGATCGGCAGACGGCGTGGCGCGCCGCTTCCATTCTGTTGCTGGTCGGCGTCGTCAATATTCCCATAATTCACTATTCGGTGGAGTGGTGGTATACCCTCCACCAGCCCGCTACCATTGCGAAATTCGGCAAGCCATCGATACACGTGAGCATGTTGATCCCCCTGCTCGTCATGGCGGTTGCCTTCAAATTGTTTTATTTTACGGTCCTGATGTCTCGTGTGAGAGCCGAAATACTGCAGCGCGAGCGCAGAACGAACTGGGTAAGGGAACTGGTGAGCGGTGGAGAACTATGACGGAGTTTTTTGAAATGGGTGGCTACGGACTTTACGTGTGGAGCGCATACGGATTGAGTCTGTGTGTACTGGCTTTGAACGTGGTTGCGGCACGACTCCGCAACAAGGCTGTCAGGAAGGAAGTGAGAAAATTCGTAGTCGGATCGACATGAGAACACGTAGAAAACAACGCCTGTTCATGGTGGTCTTTCTGGTCGTTGGTATCGGTATTGCCGTGACGCTGATGCTCAATGCGTTCAAACAGAACATCCTGTTCTTTTTTACGCCCTCCCAGGTCGCGGCGGGAGAGGCGCCGGTTGGACACCCTTTCAGGATCGGCGGGCTGGTGGCGGTGAACAGCGTGGTCAGGGAGGACGGCAGCCTGGTCGTCCACTTCGATGTGACCGACACGGCCAACGCCGTGCGCGTAGCCTATGAGGGAATACTGCCTGATCTGTTCAGGGAAGGGCAGGGCATCGTGACCAAGGGTCAGCTGGATGACAAAGGCGTTTTCGTCGCCTCTGAAGTGCTGGCCAAGCACGACGAAAACTACATGCCGCCGGAGGCCGCGGAGGCCCTGAAAGCTGCCAGTACTCTGCAGCAGGACTAATAACGTGGACAGCATCCCAACCATCATGACCCAGATCGGGCATTCCGCCCCGTCCGTCCCACGGGCGGCGGTGTCAAGCGTGGGCGCACTGGGCTCCCGCCATCGAATGGCCCGACTCGACGACCACCTACAATTGGGGTCCGGTGCCGCGGTGGAGGCAGCGTAGTGGCGGGTAAAGCCGTTCGTTTTTATGTGCCGCTGATCATCTTCCTGGCCATGGGCGTCTTCCTGGCCATTGGTCTGAAACTCGATCCCCGGCATGTACCTTCGCCGCTCATCGACAAACCGGTGCCGGATTTTACGCTCCCGCGGCTCGATGACGCGGCGCATGTGTTCAATCCCGCGGAGCTGAGGGGAACGGTGTGGGTGCTTAACGTGTGGGCCTCGTGGTGCGTATCATGCCGGGCCGAGCATGAAGTGTTGAAGGACCTGGTTGCTCGAAATCCGGTTCCCGTGGTCGGCCTCAACTACAAGGACGCGGTTGTTGACGCACGGACGTGGCTCGAGCGCCTCGGTGACCCCTACAAGCTTTCGGTGGTTGATGCAAAAGGACAGGTTGGGATCGATTGGGGGGTGTACGGTGTTCCGGAAACATTCGTAATCGACCGTGACGGAGTGATTCGCTACAAGCACGTGGGGCCAATAGATTCTAACGATGTCGACAAAACGCTCCTGCCGATGATCGAGGAATTACAGCAATTACAGTCCTCGTAAAACAAAGACGGTGTCATGCTCTGGTTTTTTCTGATTGTCTCACTGATGGTGATAGCCGCCATCACCGTTCTGGTGCTTCCGCTGTTGCGTCCGCGCGGCATCTCGGAGGATCAGCGCGCTCGCCAGAACATCGCGATTGCGAGGGAAAGGCTGGCTCGGTTGCAGACCCAGATCGATGATGGAGTAATACAAGAGACACAGGCGGCACAGGAACGAAATGAGATCGAGCTGGGGTTGCTCGACGACATCGAATCCGAAACCGCGGCCCCCTCCGGGCAGGAACGGAAAGGCGGCTGGGCAGGCATCGTAGTCGCGATTTGCATTCCATTTCTAGCAGGGCTTCTTTATCTGGTCCTGGGGCAGCCCGATGCATTCGTGCAAAACCAGGCAACCAGCAGCGCCGGTCCCAGCGGGTCCGAGAGCCACTCGGATATCGACATGAGTGTGGTGGTTTCGCGCCTGGAAAAGGAGCTGGAGCAGAATCCGGACAACCCGGAGGGTTGGTATCTCCTCGGTTCGAGTTACATGACGCTGAAGCGATTCGGCGATGCGGCTCGGGCGTATGGCAAACTGAGAGAACTCGTCGGCGACGATCCCGACCTGCTGGTGAGACAGGCGGATGCGCTGGCCATGGCCAACGACGGTATTCTGGCGGGGGAACCGGAAAGCCTGCTGAAAACGGCGCTGGGTCTTGCGCCGGATCATCCCGTTGCATTGTGGCTCGCGGGTATCGCGGCGCACAGACGCGGAGACGTGCGCGGGGCGCTGGGTTATTGGCAGCGGGCGGAGCCGCTGTTTGCCGATAACCCGCAATCCCAGGCGGAACTCAGGGCACAGATAGCCCAGGCAAAGAGCCAGCTTGCGGATGGTGGTGTGACGGAGACGGAGGATGAACCGCCTGCACCGGAGGATCGGGCCGCGGCCGCCGGCGGCGGCATCCAGGTCCACGTATCCCTGGACGATAGGCTGAACAGCGAAGTTACCGGGAACGAAACTCTGTTCGTGCTCGCCCGGGCCACGGACGGACCACCGATGCCGCTGGCGGTCGTGCGAAAGCGGGCTGACGCGCTGCCGCTGGTTGTTACTCTCGACGACAGTATGGCGATGATGCCGAATATGAAACTGTCCAACTACCAGAAGGTCACAGTCGTGGCAAAACTGTCCCGATCCGGCAATGCCAAAACGCAAAGCGGCGATCTCATCGGCGAGGCGGCACCTGCAGCTCCTGGAGGATCAAATCCGGTCAAAGTCGTGATTTCCATGAAAGCACCCTGATCCCACTCATTTGTTTTACACCTGTTTCTCTGGTTTAATCTGGTGCCATCTTTTTCATCATCAGGTTGCAACTTCTCTGGCTTGTGATTTGCCGGTTTCAAGTTGACAATTGCTGTGATTTGAATGGGGCTGTTGTAATGTATTCTCTGGACCATCAAGTGTTGAGAACCGACGTTGCAGGGATGCCGCTTGACTGGATCAACTACCGCGACGCGGTGCGCCTGTATCACCTGAAGCAGGTGGAATATGCCTGCGGTGAACTTCTCTATCGCATCCACGGCGGATTCAATTCCCGTACCAGGCGCCAGAGCGTCATCGACGTCAATTCCATCATAGCTACCCGTGGCGACAGCTATGCCTCGATCAGGGCAAATCGCAGCTATACGCCGCCATTGAGCAACGAGGCTCTATTCGCGCGCGACGGCTACCTGTGTCTGTACTGCGGCGGCAAGTTCGGGCACAAAGACCTGTCCCGCGATCACGTGACGCCGATGAGTCAGGGCGGCACCGGAGGGTGGACGAACGTGGTTACCGCCTGCAAGCGCTGCAACAATCACAAGGCGGGCCGCACGCCCGAACAGGCGAGCATGAAACTGCTGGCCGTGCCGTTCGCGCCAACACACGCCGAATACGTCTACCTCCGGGGGCGCCGCGTACTGGCGGATCAGATGCAGTTTCTGCTGGCGCACTTCCCCAGAAGCAGCCCCCTGCATGAACGCCTCAGGATGAGGTAACCCTGGTTCCAGGGTTACCAGACGTCAGGCCGGGGCCAGCTGGTAACGCCGCAGTCGATCGGAAAATTCCTGCAGCGCCCCGATGCCCGATGCTTCAGCAGCGCGGCACCAGTCCTCGAGCGCCTGCAGCAGCCCCTCGAGGTTGTTAGACTTCACCCAGATCGTCTGCAGTTTCTGTTTCATCGTGTACACACTGGACAGGCTTGGGCTGAGTTCCAGCGCGCGTTTGAGCTGAGCCCTGGCGTTGTCATTGAGCAGGCTGTATTCCCGTCGCATCAGCCTGCGAGCGCGCTTGAGCAATACGCGTTGTTTACGGTTCACACCCAGGCGTTTGAGTTCATCGGCGTGCACGTTGTTCATCACGTCTCTGGCGAAATTTGACATCACCTGAAAGCGGCTGTTGATCAGCGGCCGCACCGTGTGCTGATCAAATTGATGCTTTTCGGGACTGAGAACCAGTGTCGGTGCAACCTTCTTGACCTTTGCCAGGCCCAGCGCCCGCAGCAGGCGGATGTATTGCCAGCCCAGATCGAATTCCCATTTTTTCATCGAGAACTTGGCCGAGCTCGCGTAAGCGTGATGATTGTTGTGCAGCTCTTCGCCGCCGATGATGAAACCCCAGGGCACGATGTTCTTGCTCGCGTCCCTGACCTCGAAATTCCGATAACCCCAATAGTGCCCTACGCCGTTGATGACGCCCGCCGCCCAGAAAGGAATCCAAAGCATCTGGGTCAGCCAGATAAGGAATCCCGCGACGGTTCCGAACAGCAAGACTTCGATCAGCAGCATCGCAAACAGGCTCAAGTTCAGGAATTTGCCGTAGATGTTTCGCTCCAGCCAGTCGTCCGGCGTACCGGCGCCGTATTTTTCGAGCGTCTCGGTATTGGAAGCCTCCCGGTGATAGAGGAACCATCCACCCCACAGCACAGTGCGTATACCCTTGATGACCGGGCTGTGCGGGTCCTGCTCGGTTTCAACATTTGCGTGGTGCTTGCGATGAATAGCCACCCACTCTTTTGTATTCATTCCCGTGGTTATCCAGAGCCAGAAGCGAAAAAAATGGCTCACGGCGGGGTGCAGATCCAGCGCCAGGTGGGTTTGATGCCGGTGCAGGTATATCGTCACGGCTGCGATGGTGATATGCGTAAGCACCAGCGCCACGATTACAGCTCCCCACCAGGGCAATTGCAGCAAACCGTCGAACATCTACGACTCCTCGTTACTAACTAGTTAAACCCTCAAGATAGCACGAAGGAGCGGGTTATTGAAATGCCATAACCCGGTTGCGATTGCCGCGGCAGGCCAGTACCATCGATGGTCCGTTCCGACAATAAAGAATTCAAGGCGATTCGCATGTTTCAAGGAAGTATGGTAGCGCTGGTGACCCCGATGACGGACGACGGCGCGGTTGATTACGAAGCCCTGGCGAGACTGGTGGAATTTCATGTTGAAAACGGCACCAACGCGATCATATCGGTTGGTACCACCGGAGAATCAGCGACGCTCGATCCGGAAGAGCACTGCGCGGTCGTGGAGCGGACCATAGCGTCCGCGAGCGGCCGGATACCGGTGATCGCCGGAACCGGGGCAAACTCCACCGCCGAAGCCATCCACCTCACCAGGCGTGCGCACGAGCTAGGCGCAGACGCGTGTCTTCTGGTGACGCCCTACTACAACAAACCCACTCAGGAAGGCCTTTATCTGCACTTCAAGGCAATCGCGAATGCCGTGCCGATTCCCCAGATCCTTTACAACGTCCCCAGTCGTACCGCCTGCGACATGTTGACGCCGGTGGTTAATCGCCTGGCAGACATCGACAACATCATCGGGATCAAGGATGCCAGCGCCGAGATCAACCGGGCGAAAGAGCTCGTGGAAATGTGTGCCGATCGCATGCCCGTGGTGGTTTCAGGAGAGGACGGTAACGCCGAGGAGCACATGCGTGCCGGCGGTCGCGGCGTCATTTCAGTCACTGCGAACGTGGCCCCCCGACAGATGAGTGACATGTGCGCGGCCGCCCTGAACGGCGATTTCAAACGGGCCAAGAAAATCAACAAGACGCTACAAGACCTGCACGCCGCGCTGTTTCTGGAATCGAACCCGATTCCCGTAAAATGGGCTGTGCAGCAATTGGGCCTCATCGGGGGATACATCAGGTTGCCGTTGACACCATTGTCGGATCACTTCCACGGACAGGTTCGGGCGGCAATGAACAAGGCCGGAGTCCTGTGAGCCTCTAGCTCGCAATTTTCACCAGGCGGCTGGGAATTCTTTTCAAGGAGTGACACGACTAAGGTGTTTACTTTTGATTTATCAACAGTCTGTTTCAACAACGCCTATCCCGGCGTTGTTCCATTTTGAGGTAAGCCATGCAGCGAAGTGACCAACTTTACGCAGGAAAAGCCAAATCGGTCTATCTGACGGATTCACCCGAACTTCTGATTCTGCACTTTCGTAACGACACCTCCGCCTTCGATGGCCAAAAGGTGGCGCAGCTCGACCGAAAGGGAATGGTGAACAACAAATTTAACGCGTTCGTGATGCGGGAACTGGAAAAACACGGCATCGCAACGCATTTCGAACGTTTGTTGTCAGACGATGAGTCCGTGGTGAAGCGTCTCGAGATGATTCCGGTGGAATGCGTCGTCAGGAACATTGCGACGGGGTCCATATGCAAACGCCTTGGTGTGGAGGATGGAATAGACCTCGATCCGCCCACGTTCGAGTTCTTCCTCAAGAACGATCCGCTGCACGATCCGATGATCAACGAGTATCACATCCGATCTTTCGGCTGGGCCACGGAAGACGAGGTCAAGACTATGATCGAGCGCACTTTCCAGGTGAACGACATACTCAAATCGATGTTCCTCAAAAGCGACATGCTGCTGGTGGATTTCAAACTGGAATTCGGACGCCAGGATGGGAAGCTGTTTCTGGGCGACGAGTTCACCCCCGATGGCTGCCGCATCTGGGACGTAAATACCCGCGAAAAGCTTGACAAGGACAGGTTCCGCCGCAATCTGGGCGGCGTCGTCGAAGCCTATGAAGAGGTTGCGCAACGGCTCGGAGTGCCTCTGGACTGAAAGCCGCAGTTCAGCCGATTTACCGCTCGTAATGCTTCAACTTCGCGGCAGCGCAGCGCATCCCCGATTCCGACTCCGTAAGCTGGAATCTCTGCTGCGCACGAGCCTTCCCGGGCTGAAATCGGTCTACGCCGAGTTCTGGCATTTCGTCGATACGGCCGCGGACCTGGCGCCGGACAAGGAGGAGGCATTGCGGCGGTTGCTCGACTACGGCCAGAGTGGCACCGCTGACAATTCGCGCGGAGAGCTGTTTGTGGTCGTGCCGAGGCTGGGTACGATTTCCCCCTGGTCGACCAAGGCCACCGATATTGCCCACCGCTGTGGACTGCCGGAGATAAACCGTATCGAGCGCGGTATCGTATGGTGGCTGCAGCAGAGCGCGGGCGAAATCCCGCCGGACGCGGAGTGTGCGCGGATCACCGAGCATTTACACGATCCGATGACGGAATCCGTGCTGAGGGACTTCAGCGAATGCGCGCAGATATTCCGGCATTTCGAGCCCCGACCGCTGGAGGTGGTCGATGTTCTGCACGGGGGTGTTTCCGCTCTGGCGCGAGCCAACCAGGAATGGGGGATGGCCCTTTCCGACGACGAGATAACTTATCTCATGCAGCAGTTTTCGGATATGGGTCGAAATCCCACGGACGTTGAGCTGATGATGTTCGCCCAGGTGAACTCCGAACATTGCCGACACAAGATATTCAACGCCAACTGGATTATCGATCAGCAGCAACGTTCCGAAACGTTGTTCAATATGATCCGCGAGAGCCACCGGCGCAACAATCAAGGCACCCTGGTCGCCTACGAAGACAATTCGGCGGTGCTGCGCGGATCGACGGCCGAGCGGCTGTTTCCGGTGGCGACAGGCCATGAGTACGAGTACCACGATGAACCGGTCCACATCCTGTGCAAGGTCGAGACCCACAATCACCCAACCGGAATATCGCCTTTTCCCGGCGCCGCAACGGGATCGGGAGGTGAAATCAGGGACGAGGGTGCTACCGGGACAGGGGCCAAACCCAAGGCCGGATTGACCGGATTCTCGGTGTCCAACCTGCGCATACCCGGCGCCTTGCGGCCCTGGGAGGGTCCGGAACGCCGCCCCGCACGACTGGCCAGCCCGCTGCAGATCATGCTGGAGGGACCCATCGGGGGCGCTTCGTTCAACAACGAGTTCGGCAGACCCAACATCGCGGGCTATTTTCGAACCTTCGAGCAGAAAACCGTCGACGCGCTTGGACAAACGGAGATCCGCGGTTACCACAAGCCGATCATGCTGGCCGGCGGTTTGGGCAACATCCGCGAACAGCATGTCCACAAAAAGGAGATAACGGACGGGTCGGTTATCGTGGTGCTGGGCGGGCCGGCGATGATGATCGGTCTCGGCGGCGGCGCGGCGTCCAGCGTGGCCACGGGCACCGGGGACGAGGCGCTCGACTTCAGCTCCGTTCAGCGCGGAAATCCCGAGATGCAGCGGCGATGCCAGGAAGTCATAGACAGATGCTGGGAACTCGGCGAAGCCAATCCGATGTTGTCTATCCACGACATTGGCGCGGGCGGCTTGTCCAATGCATTGCCTGAACTCGTGCACGGCTCCGGCCGGGGTGCGCATTTCCATCTGCGTGAAATCCTCAATGATGATCCCGGCATGACGCCGATGCAGATCTGGTGCAACGAGGCCCAGGAAAGATACGCGGTCGCCGTGGCAGAGGAAGGGCTGGACCTATTCGTCTCGCTTTGCGAGCGTGAGCGATGCCTGTATTGCGTCGTCGGGCGTGCGACGGCAGAGCAGCTTTTGCTGCTGGAGGATGCGCATTTCGATGACCAGGGTGCGCCGATGAATACCCCGATTCACATGCCGATGCAGGCGTTGTTTGGCAATACACCGGTCATGACCCGAAATGTGAGGGCTACGCGCACGGCATCGAGAGCGCTCGAGCTTGACGGTGTCACTGTCGCCGATGCGCTGGATCGCGTGTTGCTTTTTCCCGCGGTTGCCGACAAGACTTTCCTCGTCACCATTGGTGACCGCAGTGTTGGCGGTTTGGTGTGCCGTGAGCAGATGGTCGGTCCATGGCAGGTGCCCGTGGCGGATGTTGCGGTAACGTCCGCCGGCTACACCACATACCACGGCGAGGCGATGGCCATTGGAGAGCGATCTCCTGTTGCCGTCCTCGATGCGCCGGCCAGCGGTCGCATGGCGGTAGCCGAGGCCCTGCTCAATCTGGCCGCTGCCGATATCAGGTCTTTAGGTGAAGTCAAACTCTCCGCTAACTGGATGGCCGCGGCTGGCCACCCGGGCGAGGATGCCGCTCTGTTCGAAACCGTGCGGAGCGTGGCGGTCGAATTCTGCCCCGGGCTTGGCATCTCCATTCCCGTGGGCAAGGACTCGATGTCGATGAAAAGCGTCTGGAGCGACGCCCAGGGCGACCACGCGGTGGCCGCACCCGTTTCACTCATCGTGAGCGCGTTCGCTCCCGTCGATGACGTCAGAAAGACCCGGACACCTCGAGCGGTCTGTCGCGAAGATGCTGAGTTCTGGCTCATCGATCTGGGCAATGGACGGAACCGCCTCGGTGGTTCCGCACTGGCCCAGGCGTATGGCCAGATGGGCGATTCGGCCCCGGATATCGACGATCCCGGATTGATCAGGAATGCCTTCCTGGCCGTACAGCAATTGGTCGAGAAGGGCTGGATTTGCGCCTACCACGATCGCTCCGATGGCGGCGTCATCGCGACCTTGCTCGAAATGAGTTTCGCCGGGCGCATCGGTCTCGATGTCGATGTGGCATGTTTGAACGGAACCCGGGATGAAGCGGGCATTCTGGGTCTGCTCTTCAACGAGGAAGCGGGCGCGGTCATTCAGATCGATTCGGAACACCGGGGACGGATTTTGGAGGTTGTCGGTTCTCATGGCCTGCAAGCCGTTACCCACCGCATCGCGACGCCACGGGACGATCACCGCATTCGCATCCTGGATGAAGGTCGGGTACTGCTGGACGCGGCCAGGATGGATCTGCATCGGAAGTGGTCGGAAACCACGTGGCGCCTGCAGGCGCTCCGGGACAACGAAGACTGCGCGAACGCGGAGTACGGCAGAATACTCGATACGGCAGATCCTGGTCTGCACGCATCTCTGACCTACGATCCGTCGCAATTCGATCAGCCGGCCATATCGAAGACGCCGCCTCGCGTAGCCATCCTGCGCGAGCAGGGGGTCAATGGACACATCGAGATGGCGGCCGCTTTCAAGCGGGCCGGATTCATCGCCACGGACGTCGCCATGCACGACCTGCTGGCGGGTCATCATAAGCTGTCGGAATTTCAGGGCCTTGCCGCTTGCGGCGGATTTTCATTCGGCGATGTGCTGGGCGCCGGTGGTGGATGGGCCAAATCGATCCTGTTCAACGAGGGTCTGCGGGATCAGTTCCTGGAGTACTTCTCCAGGGAGGACGCTTTTACACTGGGTGTGTGCAACGGCTGTCAGATGCTCGCGCATCTCAAGGAACTCATCCCGGGAGCGGGCCACTGGCCCAGGTTCGTTAGGAACCTGTCCGAGCAGTTCGAAGCCCGTTACGTCATGGTCGAGGTGACGCCGAGTCCGTCGGTTCTGCTGTCCGGGATGCAAGGATCGCGGCTTCCGGTGGTCGTTTCCCACGGTGAAGGCAAGATCGAATTGGCCTCGGATTCAGGCCTCGACCGGCTGCACGGTGCGGCCGCGCTCCGATTCGTCGACAACCGCGGGGTCGTGACGGAAACTTATCCCTACAATCCCAACGGGTCCGCCTTGGGAATTACAGGACTCAGCAATGACAACGGCAGGGTGACCATCATGATGCCGCACCCCGAAAGGGTATTCAGAACGGTGCAATGCTCGTGGGCGCCGGATCTTTGGGGTGAGGACGGCGGCTGGATGCGGCTTTTCCGTAACGCGCGGGAGTTCGTGTAGACTCCCAAAAAATGGTACAAACAAGAACCAAATTCACCTGGACCAACTATCTCATCCGGCTTGGCGCGGCGCTGCTGCTGGTGTTCGCTACCTACAATCCCAAAGGCTGGTCGTATTTCCACTGGGCGCGGGATCTCCTGCGCGGCGACTGGAGTGACGTCGCGCCACTGATGGCGCTTGGCGGCATCGTGCTCATCATCGGCTGGGCGATATTCCTGAGGGCGACCACCCGATCTCTTGGTGCATTCGGTACTTTTCTCGCCATCGCATTTTTTGCCATCCTGATATGGCTCCTCATGACCTGGTTTCCCGCACTGACGGGCAATTCGGAGTTGATCTATATGCTGCTCACCGGTGTAGCGGGGGTCCTTTCCATCGGTATTTCCTGGTCTCACATCAGGAGGCGGGTGACCGGACAGATTGACGTGGACGAAGCGGACATCTGATCCGTGCGGCAATATCTGGACTTGATCGATCACGTGCTCTCCAAGGGGACACGCAAGCTCGACCGCACCGGCACCGGGACGCTCAGCGCCTTCGGCTACCAGATGCGTTTCGATCTGCACGAGGGTTTTCCCCTGGTTACCACCAAAAAGCTGCACCTCAAATCCATCGTTCACGAGCTGCTCTGGTTCCTCAAAGGCGATACCAATGTCCGCTACCTGAAACAGAACGGTGTGAGCATCTGGAACGAATGGGCGGATGAACACGGCAACCTGGGCCCGGTATACGGCTATCAGTGGCGATCCTGGCCCACGCCGGACGGCGGTAGGATCGATCAGATCTCCGGCGTTGTCGACAAAATCCGCTCCGATCCGGATTCACGACGGCTGATCGTGAGCGCTTGGAATGTGGCCGACGTCGATAGAATGGCTCTTCCGCCGTGCCACGTCCTGTTCCAGTTCTATGTTGCGGACGGGAAGTTGTCGTGCATGCTCTATCAGCGGAGCGCGGATGTATTCCTGGGCGTCCCTTTCAATATCGCATCTTATGCACTATTGACGCTGATGATTGCGCAGGTTAGCGGGCTCGGGGCCGGTGAGTTTATCCACACGCTCGGCGACGCCCACCTTTATCTGAATCATCTGGACCAGGCGAGGGAGCAATTGGGCAGGGAACCTTACCCGATGCCCACCATGAAACTGAATCCCCGGGTAATGGATATCTTTGGCTTCACTTACGCTGACTTCGAACTGCTCGAATACCGCTGCCACGCACATATAGCCGCACCAATCGCAGTCTGAGCATGACTCCGCTCGTCTCCATCATCGTGGCAATGGATCGCAACCGGCTGATTGGAGGCGATGGCCGATTGCCGTGGCATCTGCCCGCTGATCTCAGGCATTTCAAACAGACTACCCTTGGCAAGCCCGTGGTCATGGGCCGGAAAACCTACGAATCTATCGGCAAGCCTCTGCCGGACAGGACCAATATCGTCGTCACGCGGGACGATCATTATCAGGCACCAGGCTGCATCACATCCTCATCACTCGACCAGGCGATCCAAGCCGCTGGCAATGTGGAAGAGCTGATGATCATCGGGGGTGCTGATCTTTACCGCCAGGCATTTCCGCGAGCGAAGCGGTTGTACCTGACGCGGATCGACGCCGAATTCGAGGGCGATACCTGGTTTCCGGATTTCGACGGGAATCAGTGGAAAGTCACGGCAATATCGGACCACGAGGTGGATGATCGCAACCGTTTTCCTTACTCCTTCGCCACATTGGAGCGGCTGCCGGATTGAAATGTTTTACACAATTTCGATTTTCTGCCGACGGAGGAACACAGTTGCATGCAAATCCTGACCGTGGTGGGGAGAAATATCGTGTAACTACATGAATATTAAGCGTTTACTCGTTTTGCGTATTTTTTAATCAATTTAACGCAAGATGACCATTGGTCGGTTCATCAGCGTTGCAAACGGCGTTTATCAACAGACTTATCCACAGAAAATGTGGATAAGGACGGATGCTTATATCGTGGCGGTGATCTCTCCCAGTTTTTTCGTCAGCAGGTCGTTTTCCCTGTAGTCGATGGGGATCACAATGAGGCTCGGCCCCTGTTCCTCGAACGCCGCCTCGAGCGTGGGGTGCAGCTCTTGGCTGTTGTCACAGCGGCGCCCGTGCCAGCCAAAAGCGCTGGCCAGTTCCATCCATTCGGGATTGCCGAAGCCGAGATCGGTGTGGCGCCCGAATTCGTTCGATTGTTTCCAGGCGATCAGACCGTACTCGTTGTCTTCCCACACCATCATTACCAGATTGCAGTTCAACCGCTTTGCCGTCTCCATCTCCTGGACATTCATCAAGAATCCGGCATCACCCGCAATGCCGAGTATGCGTCTGTCCGGATGGATCAGGGATGCGGCAATCGCACCCGGCAACGCGAAGCCCATTGAGCAGAAACCGTTGGGGATGAGGCACGTGTTGGGTGCGTGGCAGTGATAGTGTCGTGCAATCCACATCTTGTGCGCGCCGACATCCGACAACAGTATGTCCTCCGGGCCCATCACCTGGCGTGCGTCCCAAAGCGCTTTCTGGGGACGAATGGCGCCATCTTGATCATCTCCGCTGTACTCCGCCAGGTCGGTGTACATGGCGACACGGGCGTCGCGCTGGCCTTGAAGTTCGAATGACGGCAGACCGTTTGCGCCGATCCGCTCGTTTATCATCCAGAGAAAATGGGCAAGATCGCCGACGACTTCGATCTCGGGATGGTAGTGTTCGTCGATTTCGGCAGGCAGAAAATCCGCGTGGATAATC
This sequence comes from Gammaproteobacteria bacterium, assembly GCA_024639325.1. Classification (GTDB taxonomy): domain Bacteria; phylum Pseudomonadota; class Gammaproteobacteria; order Arenicellales; family JAANXG01; genus JAHEKE01. The sequence continues at coordinate 35,725 of JAHEIO010000007.1, read as the reverse complement.
GTTTTGTTCTTGCCCGGGTTCCACAGTCTGGGATGATATTCCACCATGTCGAAGCCAAGGGTGATGACCAGATCGGCCTCGTCCAGGACAAGGTTCATACGGTCCTTGCTGCCCAGACCAACAGTGAATAGACAGTAATCGCTGTCCATGTCCACGGCACCCTTGGCCATGAACGTGCTGATGACCCCGATGCCGGTTTTCTCGCACAGCATGCGCAACTGCTTGCTGGCCCTGCGGCGTATACATCCGTTACCTGCAAGGATCACCGGTGTTCTGGCGTTCCGCAGCATACTGAATGCGGCATCCGCGATCTTGTCGTCCGGTACGGCCCGTCGAAATCGGCGTGGTGGAATCGGGCTGGCCTGGGTATCCAGCTTGGCCAGATCCTCGGCCAGTTCGATATGAACCGCGCCGGGCTTTTCGGTGCGGGCCAATCGCACAGCCTTGCGCACGACCTCCGGTATGGTATCGGGGTGCCGGATGGTCTCCGCCCATTTCGTGACCGGCTCGAACATTGCCACGACGTCCATGACCTGATGTGATTCTTTGTGCAAACGTCTGGTGGCCCCCTGTCCCGTCAGCACCAGCATGGGCGCCCGATCCATGTTGCCGTCGGCGACGCCGGTGATCAGATTTGTCGCTCCCGGACCCAGGGTGCCGAGGCAGCCGGCGGGATTGCCGGTGAGCCTGCCGTAGGTTTCCGCCATGAAAGCCGCACCCTGCTCGTGGCGCGTCAACACGAACCTCACCTTGTCCGACTGTTCCAGCGACATCATGAAGTCGGCATTCTCTTCCCCCGGTACCCCGAAGATGTAACGGATACCTTCGGATTCCAGACACTTGACGAACAAATCAGATGCTTTCATTTCAACGCCATGAAATCGAACCGAGGATAAATGGTGTGCTGAGGAGAATCAATACCGGCGGCTATAGAATCTCGTAAAGCATGGTAAACATTGAGGTCTAAGGATTTGTCCAAAATACAGTGTGTCTTGGAAACGCCTATCCCGGCGCTGGCTGGCCCAGACCCCGATGTACTTGGGCTTCATTCGATCCATAGCACCTGCTATGCATCTCACTGGCTCGACGCATCCTAAGCGCCTCACCCCTTCGGGGCTACCGCGAAAAATCGCTCCTGGCGATTTTTTCAGCCCGGCGTTCATCGGCACCTGTCCTGCGCAATCGCTCGGGATCCTGGTGAGAAATGCGGGCTAGAGGCCGTGCACGGGTTCGGGCTCCTGGATGAACTTCCCGTCGTTGCTCATTCTCTGCTCCTGCTGCAAGCGCCACATTTCGGCATAGTGGGCGTTGGCCTCGAGCAGTTCACGGTGGGTGCCGCTCTCGGTTACGCGGCCTTTTTCAAGCACTAGAATACGATCCGCATCGATGATGGTCGACAGCCGGTGTGCAATCACGAGTGACGTCCTGTTTTCAGCGATCTCGTTCAATGCCTTCTGTATGGCTTTCTCGGATTTCGAATCGAGCTGAGAGGTGGCTTCGTCAAGGATGAGGATGGGGGGATTTTTGAGCACTGTCCTTGCGATTGCCATCCGCTGCTTCTCGCCACCGGACAGTTTCAGGCCGCGCTCCCCGACCAGGGTGTCGTACCCGTCGGGTAAAGTTTCTATGAAATGATCCAGATGAGCGAGCTTGGCTGCATGCCGGATCTCCTCGAAGGTGGCGTCCGGACGTCCATACCGTATGTTGTATTCGATGGAATCGTTGAAAAGCACCGTATCCTGGGGTACTACGCCGATCGCCGACCTGAGTGATTGCTGCGTCAGGTCCCGAATATCGATTCCATCCACGCTGATACTGCCGGAGGTGACGTCGAAGAACCGATAGAAAAGTCGTGCAAGAGTCGATTTGCCCGACCCGCTCGATCCCACCACGGCAATTTTATTTCCCGGCGGGATGACGATATCCACGTCGTGCAGGATCTGCCGATCCGGATTGTAGGCAAAACACACCTTGTCGAACCGGATCTCGGGATTGATCGTGTGCAGTTCGGAAGCCTTCGGCCTGTCCCTGATTTCCGTTTCTTCGTCCAGCAGCGCGAACATCCTGTCCATGTCCGTCAGGCTGTGCTTGACCTCTCTAAAGATGGTCCCGAGAAAATTGAGGGGGATGTAAAGCTGAATCAGAAACGCATTGATCATTACGAAGTCCCCCACGGTCATATCCCCGGAAACGACACCGCCGGCGGCCATTACCATAAGAATGGTAACACCGGCACCGATGATCACGCCCTGGCCGCAGTTGAGAAAAGATAGCGAGACCTGATTTTTGATCGACGCATTTTCCCATGCTTGCATGTTGTCGTCATATCGCCGCGACTCGAAATCTTCGTTTCCAAAGTACTTCACGGTTTCATAGTTGATCAGCGAATCCACGGCGGCGCTGTTGGCTTGGGAATCCGCGTTATTCATATCGACGCGGAACTTTATACGCCACTCCGTAACCTTGTAGGTATAGATGAAATAGACGGTAACGGTGGCGAGCGTAACCAGCGCGAACCAGATACCGAAGCTATAAAATAGAATTGCGCAAACCACGAGAATTTCGAACACCGTCGGAGCGATGCTGAATACCAGGAAATTGAGCAGCTGAGCGACGCTCCGGCTGCCGCGTTCGATATCTCTGGAAATACCGCCGGTCTGCCGGTCCAGGTGGAAGCGAAGAGACAACCGATGCAGATGCTCAAATACCTTGAGAGCGATCTGACGGGTGGTCTGCTGGGATGCCTTTGCAAAAACCGCATTACGGAGTTCCTGGAACAGGATCGTGCAGAACCTGAGCAGACCGTATCCCACCAGCAAAGCGATGGGTATGGTTAGTGTGACGGCGGCGCCGCTCACGTTGAGACCGTCGACCACGGCCTTGAGTGCGATCGGCACACCTACATTGGCAAGTTTCGCAAGTATGAGGAGACCCAGCGCGAGCACGATTCTGACCGGAAACTGCTTCAGATACGGCAGCAACGCTGAGAGCGTCTTCCAGTCGTTTCGATTAGCGGAGGGGAGTTCCGTTCTATTGATTAGCAAGGCGGCCGATCTTTTTGTTAGTCCATGGGTTTATGGGGCCAATGCACCCAAATCCAATCCCGCTCCTTTATACTAACCATTCGGGGTAAATGCGAATCGACGGGTCGGCAATATTTGGCCGCCCGAACGCGTCGCCGTCATCAACGACCCTGTCCAGCTATGGTGATTTGAGTTATATGGAATTGCACTACGAAGAATTTGGCAGCGGGGCCCCGCTTGTACTGGTACACGGGCTGTTCGGTTCTAACACGAACTGGCGGGGTGTTGCAAAGCTGCTTTCCGATCGTTTCCACGTCATCACCGTCGATCTTCCCAACCATGGACGATCCCCTCACGGCGGTACCATGACTTACGCGGATATGAGTACGTCGCTGCGGGAGACCCTTGGCAATGTCGAAGATCCCCCGATGGTTTGGGTAGGGCACAGTATGGGAGGCAAGGCGGTGATGGATCTGGCGTTGACCTACCCCGAGCTGGTCGATCGACTCGTCGTCGTCGATGTCGCACCGGTGCGGTACCCGCACAGCCACACGCGTTTTATCGATGCCATGATCGATCTGGATATTGGATCACTGAGAAGCCGGGCCGACGCCGACCGCATACTGTCGAGCAGTATCGTGGACACCCCGACCAGGCTTTTCCTGCTGCAGAACCTTGTGCGGGAAAACGGCGGATTTCGCTGGCGACTCAATCTTCCGGTGCTGTCTGAATATCATGACGACCTAATGGATTTTCCCGATCATTCCGGCAGGAGATTCGATGGTCCGGTTCTGTTTGTGACCGGCGGCCAGTCCGACTACGTTACGGCGGCGCATCGCAAGGCCGTTCTGCAGAAGTTTCCAGGCGCCGGCTTTGAAACGATCCACGGGGCGGGCCACTGGGTGCACGCTGACAAACCCGGAGTCACCTGTGAAGCCATTGCCCGTTTTTTGAAGGAAAACTCATAAACGGCATTCAGAACAGAAGGTTATAGTAACGGAACCTAATCCGGGACTATTTTGTCTTTGTAACTTAGAGAGGACCGTAACCGCGCATTGCGATGACTTCGAGAAAGAATAACCCGTCCGAACCGGTCTCGGTTGACATGCGAAAGCCGCGTCAGGAGAAATTCGAGATCCTTGTCGAGGGTCTCTCCGGAGACCTGTACCGCTATGCCTACTGGATGTGCCGAAACCGTGTACAGGCGGAGGAATTGGTGCAGGAAACGTTTTTGCGAGCGTGGAGGGGAATCGACTCCCTGCGCGAGGCGGATTCCGCGAAAGCCTGGCTGTTTACGATCTTCAGGCGTGAATATGCGCGGCAATTCGAACGCAAGCGGCTGGACATTCGGGATATCGATGATGTGGCTGAATTACCATCGGCTGGCGCCGGCTTCGACACGTCAACGGAGGCGTTCGTGCTTCGCCAGGCGCTGGCAAGGCTTCCCGAGGACTATCGTGAACCATTGATAATGCAGGTGCTTGGTGGATTCAGCTGTGAAGAAATTGCCGAAGCGCTGGGGATTAGCAGCAGTGCGGTAATGACCAGGTTGTTTCGTTCCAGAAAACAGATGAGAGAAATTTTAACTGGAGACGCCGAGAGGCGAACCGAGGTGGGCGCGTGAATTGTCTTGAATTTAGAAGAATCTGCCTGTCTGAGCCGGGTAATCGCGAAGAAGGCTTCCTTCAACACCGTGATGAATGTGAGGATTGCGCTAAATACGCGGACGGCATGGGTGCTATGGACAATAAACTCCGGGACGCAATGCGCATACCCGTTCCGGACGATCTGGTGACGAGGATCAAGCTGCGCCAGTTGATTCAGGACGAGCAGGTAACAAAGCGCATCCGTCCCATGCAACTGGCGTTGGCGGCGAGCGTACTGCTGACCGTGACCCTGGGCGCTCTGTTCGGATACCAGATTCATACCACCAATCAATACGTCTCGCAATTGACCGTTTCCGCGGTGGATCACACCCGCATAGAGCGGCAGGGCAATCACTTCGTGGCGGAGCACGACGACCGGTTTCGACAGGCACAGCGTTTCACGCAGATTCTCGCGTCATTTGGCGGCAAGGTCATGGGCGACGAACTCGAAGCCTTGGGGGAGATACTCCACGTGCAGGTGTGCGCGCTGGAATCCATCCATGGGCCCGTCGCGCATGCGGTCATACAAGGGGAACGGGGCGAGGTCAGCATATATTACGTGATTGGCCGTAAACTCAAAGACCGCGAGGGCTTCGAGCAGGGCCGATTCGAAGGCATGCTGATACCGGTAGGGCAGGGAAATATGGCTATTATCGGAGAGCCCGGCGAGCGTCTCGTAACCATCGCCGACAAACTGGAGCAGGCCATAGCCTGGCATATCTGAGGCCGGGGAAATCTGTACGCGGCTTGATCGCCCGCGCGGCATCGGTGCTTAACCTCGATTTGATGGCCGCACTGGAAACGGCTGCGCGCCGTGACCCCGGCAGGGTCGCCCTCGTCGATCGCGAGCAGTACCTGACCTTCGAGCGATTGCTCGACGCGATCGACCGTCGTACGCAGTTGCTCGCGCAGAGGTGCCAGACGGGTGCACGCATCGGCGTGCGGCTGGACTGCAGCGTCGAAACCGTCGTCACCTACTTTGCCTGTTTGCGCGCCGGTATGCTGTACGCACCGCTCGCCTCGCTACCGCCGATCGTGATGGCCAACGTGCTGCGCGTTTTGTCGCTCGACGCGGTATTGACCGACACGGCGTCGGTTGACACGGTTCAGGCGATTCGCCTCAGCGATCGACCCGTTGACCGCGAAGTCGAGTTACCCGATGTGTCCCCTTCTCAGCCGTCGCACATCCTGCTCACATCAGGCAGCACCACCGGCATGCCGAAGGCGGTGATCACCGATCAGCTCGGATCGATGTACTCTCACGCCTGGCGTTCGACAACGTTCGCATATCGTGACGACGACGTGGTGGGCTGCAACATCTTTGGCATCTGGGACGCGGTACCGGCGCTGCATCATGGCATTCCGGTGCTGATGATTTCGGACGCCGTGATGCGGGATCCCCGGGCGCTCGCAGTCGCGTTGGTTCGTCATGATGTCAGCCGTACGATGATGACCCCTACATTGTTCGCCGCTTGCCTGTCCGTGCCGGATGCGGTGCGCGCGCTCAGACGATTGCGTTTGATCGTGTTGTGCGGCGAGATCGTGCACCCACAGCTGGTAGCGCGGGCACGGGCTGCGTTGCCGGACACTGCGATCGGTAACCTTTATTCCATCGCCGAGTGCCATGATGTGGCGGCCGCGGTGTTTGACCCTGACGGCGGGGCTCTGCGACTTCGACCTGCTGACTTCGCGGACATCTATGTGACCGAAGTCGACCGACGTGACCGTCTGGTTGCGAACGGGCTTCCCGGCCGTATTCTGGTCGGAGGCGCAGGACTGGGCGTCGGTTATCTCTGTGAGGGCGTCCCGGAAAACCGTTTTTTTGAACTTGCGCTGGATGGCCGGGTGCCGGTGCGCGTTTACGATACGGGCGATCTCGGTATCATGCACGCCAGCGGCGACCTGCAGGTGCTTGGCCGGTGTGACCCCGGCGTGAAGATTCGAGGTCAATGGGTGGATCCCCAGGAAGTCTCCGCGGCACTCGTCAGCCATCCGGATGTGATCGACGCCGCGGTGGAGGAAAGGCACGGTAAGCTCACCGCGCGTGTCGTGCGGCAGGCGAATTCAACCGCCGCATCGTCCTCAAGCGAAGTGCGCGCGTTCTTGAAGGCGCGACTGCCGTCGCACTGTGTGCCCAACCTCATCGAGTTCGTCGCGGCGTTGGGGCTGGGCGCTTCCGGTAAGGCAGGCAGCAGTTCGATCAACCGTGCGGGCGTCGAAAGCGCGGACATCGAACGGCGTGTACTGACTGTGTTTCGTGAAGTTCTTGGCGACAGCACGATCGGCCCCGATGACGACTTCGTCGAGCGTGGAGGTGACTCGCTTGCCGCGATCACCCTGGTGGGCGCGCTGCAACGTCAAACCGGGCGCTGCATTTCAATGGCAGATTTCTACACCTACAGTCGCCCCGCACTTCTTGCGCGCTTCTTGAGGGGGCATTCGCAGCCGCAGCCAACATGGCGTTTGCCGACTCTCGAGCCAGACGCGATTACACGCAGATCGGCACCACCGGTGCACACCATCCTGCTCACCGGCGCCAACGGTCATCTCGGCAACGCCGTGCGGCGGCAGTTCGACGTGCTTGGCAAGGTGAAAATCATTGCGCTTACGCGTGGGGTCGAAGTCGACGGTGTAACAAACGTTATCGGCGATCTGGCGCAGCCCCGGTTGGGACTCGGCGAAGCGGAGTTCCACCAGCTCGGCGAGCAAATCGACGCGATAGTGCATCTCGCCGCCGTAGTGGATCCGTTTGCCCCCTATGCCGCGCTGGAGCCGGTCAACGTGAAAGGTACGCGGGAGTTGATCCGGCTCGCAGGCAGGCGCTGTCTCCCTCTGCACTACGTGTCGTCGAGCTCGGTGTTCCCGCTGGGCGGCGGTCAAACCTGGTCGGAGGAGCTCTCGGGCACCGAGCACATCGAACGACTGGCCGGCCCCCTGGCGGCATCAGGCGCGGACGCCTATTCACGCTCGAAGCTTGCCGCCGAATCGCTGCTGTGGCAAGCCGGCGACCAGGGGCTGCCGGTTCGTGTAATTCGCATCCCCCATGTGCTGGGACATCCCAAACGCGACCGATTGCAGAGTACGGTCGATGCGCTGATTGCCGCCGGGGTGTTCCCGGAGGGTGATTGGTGTTGGCAGTTCGTCTCTGCCGAAGCCGTCGGACGAGCTGTCGCCGCAGGCATTCGAAGCTTAGAGCCGGTGCGTCACCTCGCACCGGCTCCCCTTGCAGCGGCATGCATTCTGGACAGCTTGTGGGATACGGGGATCGACCTGCAGCCCGTATCACCGGCGGCGATGGCCACCGCGTTGAGGCGCGTAGCCGACTCCCACGCCGCTTATCGGAATGCCTCTGCGCTGATCCGGCTCATCGCTGACCATGGGCCGCGGGCCGCGCTCAACCTCGACGACGCTATGCTTGTCAGCGCATCCTCCATCGAACAGTCCACGCTGGCACTTTTTCGACAGGCGTTGACGCGCCGTTCGCTGAAAGCCTGATCTTCCGCCGTCTGAACCCGAAGCCCGTTGGTTCTGCGCTTGCTTTCCGCTATGTGCGACTTACCTGCTGATTGCGCGTAGCCATTCGGTTGTCCACTGCTTGTGGTTTCGCTCGACCTCGGCACTGTCAATCAGCAAGGATTTTTTCGGATAGCGAAGAGTGGAGAAACCCGCCGGCAGAGGCGTTGCGGTTTGTACGGCTGGAAACATCCAGTTCGTGGTTGGAATAATGCTTTGGAATGCATCGGTCGAGGTGAACGCCAGGAACTCTCTGGCGAGTTCCTGCTTGCTGGATGATTTCAATACAGCCGCCACCTCGATTTGGAGGTAGTGGCCTTCTTCGAACGCGGCAGAGTCAAAACTATCGTCGCCTTCCGCTATCAGATGATAGGCGGGTGAGGTCGTGTAGGATAAAACCATCTCAGCCTCACCTTTCAGAAACAGGCCATAAGCCTCCGACCAGCCTTTGGTGATGGTGAGTATCTTCGGCGCCAGCCGCTGCCAAATATTGACGGCTTTGTCGCCGTAGGCTGCTTGCACCCACAATAGCAGCCCAAGACCGGGTGTGCTGGCCCGGGGATCCTGAATGATAATCTTGAAATCGTCGGGCATAGCCGCCAGCGCTTCGAACGAAGTCGGTGGATTTTTAACTATGTCCCGATTGAAAACGAATGCAAAATATCCGAAATCGAATGGCACGAATATCGGGTCGTTCCATTCGATCGGCAAACTGAAGTTGCCCACCCTGTCGTCGACTGGAGCGAACAATCCCGTCCTGGCGGCGATCGCGGTCAGATTGGTATCGAGGCCGAGTACCACATCGGCATCGGTCGTTTCACCTTCGAGTTGAATTTTTCTGAGTATGCCGATTGAGGAATCCATCGATACAAATTCCACGATGCAGTCGCACCCGGTCTCGAACGCCTGCTTGATTTTCGGTCCAGGGCCCCAATCCGCGGCAAAAGCATCATAGGTATAAACCACTAACTCTGTCTTCTCCGCGGCATGGGTCGCGACGGATACCGAGCAAAACAGGGCCAGGATGAGCACAGGCAAGAAACGGGTCATTATGAGTCCTCGTCAACTACACCGCTGCGGAGGATGCAAGATGCCAGCGATCTAGTGTACTGTTTCAAAAATAGCTTTGCATTTGTTTTGAGGCGATTGTCTCCTGCGGAGCGCAGATTTTGACTGGATCGCCGCGTCGCCAAGCTCCTCGCGATGACAACCGCAGTCATTGCGAGCGCAGCGAAACAATCCAGTAAAACACACTATTTACACCCGCGTGGTACTAAATAAGATAGCCATTTGTGAGACAGGGCACTAGTTCAGGTTCTAAGGGATTTTCTCCACCGGTGTGTCCGGATCGTTTCCCCATTCCGACCAACTGCCGTCATAGCCCTTGACCTTCGGGTAACCAAGGTGCCTGAGCATGACATAGCTGTGAGATGATCGATGATGGGTATGGCAGTAGACCACGACCTGATGTTCCGGTCGAATGTTTCGATCCAACAACATCTTGCGCAATACACTGTCCGGAAGGAGGCGAAGCTGCCTTTCCGTGTCCATGGTGTCCTTCCAGTCGAGATTGACCGCGCCGGGGATATGTCCTCCCTTCGCCGCGCGGACCCTGGTGCCGTCGTATTCTTCGGGGGTCCTTGCATCCAGTAGGGCCAGCGACGGGTCGCCGAGGTGTGACAGGATTTCATCCCTTGAAGCCATCGCCGTAGAATGATAGTGGACTTCATACCAGGTTTCGTCGATCTCCGGCACATTTCGAGAAAGCGCCTGGCCCGCTTCCTTCCACGCCTGGATGCCGCCGTTCAGTACTCTGGCGTGGGGGTGTCCAACGACGTCAAGCGTCCATAGCAGACGACCCGCCCAACCGCCGCCCTCATCGTCATATGCCACGACATGATGATCTTTGCGAAGGCCGATTGCGGACAACGATGCGGCGAGTTGTGCCGCGCCGGGCAATTTACCCGGCGCCGGCTGGACGCCGCACACCAGGGATCTGGTGTCGACATGGGCCGCGCCGGGGATATGCTCCTGAACATAATGATCCCGCTTGCGCAGGTCGACGATTATGACGTTGGGTTCGCTTCCGATTCGCGCCAGCTCACCCGGTTCGATGAGTACCTCTGGGGTGGTTTTCGGCTCACCCATGGTCTGATAGCTGCACGATTTTCAGGAAGCTGTCGGCTAGATCGGCGGCATCGTGGGGGATCCCGGAAAACAGTGCACGGAGATCGCCGTCGGGATTGAAGAGGAGGATCGACGAGGAATGGTTTACCAGGTAATCGGCATCGCCTTCTTCTCCGGCACGTACGTGAAGGATGCCGAGCCCGCGTGTAAAGCGGTTGATATCGGCGCGGTTTCCGGTGACGCCGATGTATGACGGATCGAAGTAGGGCACGTATCGAGAGAGTTTTTCCACCGTGTCCCGTTCAGGGTCCACCGACACGAATACGACCTGACTGTCCGCTTCAGGATCCAATTCGACGATAATCTTGTCCATTTTGGAAAGGGTGCTGAGCGTGGTCGGGCAGATATCCGGACAGTTGATGTAGCCAAAAAACATGAAAGTCCATTTGTCCTTCAACGACTCTAGCGTGAAGGGCGACCCTGTGTGCGCCGTGAGTTGGAATTCCTCCAGGCTGGCGGGAGGCTCTAGGACCGTTGCATTGATGTCGTCCAGGGTAATCGTGTTCGCCTTGATCCAGACACCGATGGCCAGCCCCGCACCGAGCGCCGTCACCAGGACGGCAGCGATCAGCAAGCGACGCGATCTTTGCGGATGCTTCGGGGTATCGTTCATGGCAAGTCATTATGGCATGAATTGGCGGCCAGAGTTCCCGGCGGCCGCATGAAACATCTCTTTAAAATGGTCCCGATATAGAATACTGTTCAGTCATGAGGGGACACTAGCTATGAAAGATCTGGATCTGGAAGAAAGCGCGCTCAGGTATCACAGCGATCAGCGCCCCGGCAAGCTTGCTGTATCAGCCACCAAGCCCATGTCGAATCAGCGGGACCTGTCGCTGGCGTACTCGCCGGGCGTAGCGTTCCCATGCATTCGCATCAGAGACAACCCGGCAGACGCGTCGATATACACAACTCGTGGAAATCTTGTGGGGGTGATTACCAACGGGTCCGCGGTGCTCGGTCTCGGCACGATAGGCCCTCTGGCGTCGAAACCCGTGATGGAAGGGAAAGCGGCCTTGTTCAAGAAATTCGCCGGTATCGATGTATTCGACATCGAATTGAACGAGAACGACCCGGACAGGCTGGTGGATATCATCGCGGCCATGGAGCCCACGTTCGGCGCCATAAATCTGGAAGATATCAAGGCACCGGAGTGCTTTATCGTGGAGTCCAGGCTTCAGCAGCGGATGAATATTCCGGTGTTCCACGACGATCAGCACGGCACGGCGATAGTCGTGAGTGCCGCGATCCGCAACGGACTGCGAATCGTCGGCAAGGATATAGACCAGGTGAAACTGGTGTCCACCGGAGGCGGTGCGGCGGGGCTGGCGTGTCTCGATCAGCTGGTGAGCCTGGGGTTGCGCCGGGATAACATCATTCTGGTCGATCTGCACGGCGTCGTTTACGAAGGGCGCGAGACAGACATGAATCCATACAAATCGCGCTTCGCTGTGAACACCGCCAAGCGCACGCTCGAGGAGGCGATCGAGGCTGCGGACATATTTCTGGGCCTGTCGGGTCCGGGTGTGCTCAAGCAGGAAATGGTGGCCGGGATGGCGGACAAACCCCTGATTCTGGCGCTGGCAAACCCGGAGCCCGAGATTTGGCCTGAGCAGGTCTATGAGGTCCGGTCCGACGCGATCGTCGCCACCGGCCGCTCGGACTATCCTAATCAGCTCAACAACGTGCTCTGCTTTCCATTCATATTCAGGGGTGCCCTCGATGTGGGTGCGACCACCCTGAATGAAGAGATGAAAATCGCCTGCGTCGATGCAATTGCCGACCTTGCAATGCGCGAGTCGACGGATGACGTGGCCAGCGCCTACCATGGACAGACGCTGCGGTTCGGCTCCGAGTTCATTCTCCCCAAACCGTTCGATCCCAGATTGATGGTGGAGGTGCCATACGCCGTTGCCAAGGCCGCGATAGACACCGGGGTTGCCACCAGGCCGATCGAGGATCTGAGGGCGTACCGGGAGGATCTGCGCAGCTTCAGCTACCGCTCGTGGCTGTTCATGCAACCGATCATCGACATCGCCAAGAGAGACAGGGAACGGCTGGTCTACGCCGATGGGGAAAATCAGACCGTGCTGCTGGCACTGCAGGCGGTGGTCGATGAAAACATCGCGAATCCAATCCTGATCGGGCGGCGCGATGTCGTCGATACGCGAATTGACAGGCTGGGATTGCGCTTGAAGGCGGATCGGGATTTCGAACTGGTCGATCCGCAGAGCGATCCGCGCTACGACGAGTACTGGCAGTTCTATCATTCGCGGGTGTGCAGGAGGGGCGTATCGGTATCCGCCGCAAGAATCGCGATCCGGACCAACACCACCGCGATTGCCGCATGCATGGTTGCCAAGGGAGAGGCCGAGGCGATGATCTGCGGCACGGTCGGGCGCTTCGACATGCACCTGCGACAGATTCTGGAGGTCATCGGCCCCGCCGAACCGGGCCAGAAAATATCCGCACTGAGCATTCTCCTCACGCCCAAAGGTCCCCTGTTCATTGCCGATACGCACATTGGCGTGGATCCAACCGCCGAAGAAATCGTCGAGAAAACCCTGGCTTCCGCCGCGCGGGTGTCAAGTTTCGGCATCAAACCCAAAATTGCGCTCCTCTCCCACTCGAACTTCGGCACCTCAAAGGCCGGCGTCGCCCGAAAGATGCGCCGCGCGGTGGATATGATCAAGAACGTGGCCCCGAAACTCGAGGTGGACGGGGAAATGCATGTTCTGAATGCCTTGGACGAAGCCGTAAGGCAGGAGGACAACCCGTACAGTTCGCTGAAAGGCGCGGCCAACCTTTTGATCATGCCCTCGCTGGACACCGCCTACATTGCCATGGAACTCATCCGCTCGATTACCGATGCGACGCTCATCGGACCCATACTGTCGGGTGTAGCAAAACCCGCGCACATCGTTACCTCCGCCGCCAGCACCAAGAGCATTTTCAATACCAGCGCAATCGCGGTGTCGGACGCCTGGCGTCTGAAATCCGGCTGATCCTCCGTGACGCTGGGGCGGGCCCAACGCGCAGCGGAGGATTTTCCGCTGACGAATACGGGTTTCCGGATTCGTCCTGCTGAACGATCTGCCGGCCGGCCAGCATGTCCTGGGCAGGCGGCTCGTGGTGCCGTGCCCGCATTGCCGTGAACTCTCGGTATGCGGCTTGCAACTGCTAGCCAAAGCTCCCATCATTGATCGATGAACACCGATCTGGTTACCGCTTCGAACCAGGGAACGTTCCCTGAGTCCCTCAAGGACATCACGGACGGGGATGAAATCGCCTTGGGTTGGGCGGCGCGCCTCGACCAGGCCCATTCCCCGGAGCAGATCGAAGTCATACGCGATGCGGCCAGGCTGGCCATTTCGGCCCACACCGGGCAGGCCCGGGCGTCAGGTGAACCCTACTACGAGCACTCGCTGGCCGTCGCCGGCATCGTGAACGACCTCCATCTCGACCACGAGGCCATCTCCGCCGCGCTGCTGCACGACGTTGTCGAGGACACCACGGTAACGCTTGGGGAAATCGAGGAACGGTTCGGAAAAGTCATCGCCCACCTGGTCGACGGAGTGACCAAAATGGACGTCATTGGTGAGTACGATGGCGGGGACAAGAAAGCCAAGGATTCCGTCCGGGTGGAAAACCTGCGCAAAATGCTCCTGGCCATGGTCGAGGACGTGCGCGTCGTCCTGGTGAAGCTTGCTGATCGTCTACACAACATGCGAACGCTGAAGGCGCTGCCCCGCGACAAGCAGATCAGGATCGCCCGGGAAACCCTCGACATATTTGCTCCTCTGGCCAACCGGCTCGGCATGTGGCAGCTCAAGTGGGAACTGGAAGACCTGTCCCTGCGCTACCTCGAGCCTGAAGTGTACAGGGATATTGCGGGCATGCTCGCGGAGCGGCGCGTCGACCGCGAACGTTACATTGAATACTTCACGGCCGAGTTGAGCCGTGAACTGAACAAGGCTGGCATCGATGCCGAAGTTTTCGGCCGGCCAAAACACATCTACAGCATACGCAACAAGATGCGCCGCAAGGATATCGACTTCGAGCATATATTCGACGTCCGCGCGGTCCGCATCCTGACCGACTCCGTACAGGACTGCTACGGGGCGCTGGGCGTAGTGCATACCCAGTGGCCCCATATCGCCGGAGAATTCGATGACTACATAGCCACCCCGAAAGAGAACAACTACCAGTCGATACACACCGCCGTCATCGGTCCCGAAGGAAAAATCGTCGAGGTGCAGATCCGCACCCACGCCATGCACGAACACAATGAGCTCGGCATCGCCTCGCACTGGCGCTACAAGGAAGGCGGCAAACAGGATGCCAGCCTGGACCAGAAAATCGCCTGGCTGCGGCAGCTGCTCGAGTGGAAGGACGAGGTGTCGGACGCAAGTGAATTCGTCGACAGGGTGAAGGCCGAAGTGTTCGAGGAGCGGGTCTATGTTTTTACACCGGGGGGACAGGTCATCGACCTTCCGCAGGGCGCCACCCCGATCGATTTCGCCTATGGCATACACACCGAAGTGGGGCACCGCTGCCGCGGTGCCAAGGTCAATGGGCGCATCGTGCCGCTGACCTACAAGCTGAAAAATGGCGAGCAGGTGGAAGTGCTGACGGTGAAGAAGGGCGGGCCGAGCAGAGACTGGCTCAGCCCGCACCTGGGATACATCAAGACGCCGCGGGCCCGATCTCGCATCCAGCACTGGTTCAGGCAGGAAAACTACGAACAGAACGTTGCCCAAGGCCGGCAGGTTCTGGAAAAAGAACTGCATCGCATGGCGCTCGACGAAGTCAACTATGAAAAGCTTGCGCGCAAGCTTGGTTACAGCAAGGCGGACGACATGTTCAGGATGCTGGCGGAGGGTGAACTCAAGCCGGGCCGAGTGGTGAATACCGCGCAGGAAATGGTCGCGCCCCGGAGCGTACAGGAAGCCCCGGTCGTGCCGGTCCGGGCGCAGCGCACCGATAAACCGCGCAAGGAGTTCAAGGTGCACGGTGTCGGTAATCTGCTGACCAGTCTCGGCAGCTGCTGCAACCCCGTGCCGGGTGACCCAATCGTCGGATTCATCACCCGCGGCCGCGGTGTCACAATACACAGGCAGGACTGCGGCAACGTTCTGAGACATCGCACCATGTCCCCGGAGCGGCTCGTCGAAGTGGAGTGGGGCGCCGATGGAGAGGAGAGCTATCCTGTCGACATACTGGTAACCGCGTACGATCGACATGGTTTGTTGAGGGACATTACGTCCGTTCTTGCGGATGCTAAAATCAACGTAATCGCGGTGAACCTCGCCACCGACAAAAAAGAGCACCTTTCCCATATGACCCTTACGGTCGAGGTGACCAACATACAAAAAATAAGCCAGGCCCTCTCCCGTATCGGCCAGTTGCCTAACGTCATCGAAGCCCGGCGGCGCATGCAGTAGTAACCCTCTGACTGAACCCGATATATGGACGACCAGATGAATTTGCCCGCCGCGGCCACCGTCGATATGCTGAAGGCGCTGGTGTCATTCGACACCACCAGCTATCGTTCCAATCTCGACCTGATCGACTACGTCAACGGGTATTTGAAGGGGCACGGTGTCGCCACCTGGCTGGACTTCAACACGGACAAGACCAAAGCGAATCTCTATGCCGTCATAGGCCCCGCCGACCGCGGCGGCGTAGCGCTGTCCGGCCATACCGACGTGGTGCCGGTCGAGGGGCAGGCGTGGACGCTCGATCCGTGGCGGATGTGCGAGAAAGAAGGCCGCTATTACGGCCGTGGCACGACGGATATGAAGGGATTCATCGCGGTAGTGCTTGCAGCGGTACCGCGACTGCTGAACGCACCGCTGTCCGAACCGGTGCATATTTGTCTGTCTTATGACGAGGAGGTCGGCTGCGTCGGCGTGCGAAGCCTGCTGCAATACCTTTCCCGCCAGGACAACCGGCCCCGCATCTGTTTCGTCGGCGAACCCACCGGCATGGGCGTCGTTATCGGGCACAAGGGCAAGTTGACCACCCGCTGCAGGGTGAAGGGCCACGCCTGTCATTCGTCGCTGGCGCCGCAGGGGGTCAATGCCGTTGAATACGCCGCAAAAGCAATCACCTACCTGAGCGATATGGCAAGAAGAAAAGAGCAGGAGGGCCCGTTCGACGAGGTTTACGATGTGCCGCACACGACTATCCATACCGGCGTGATTCAGGGAGGCACCATGGTCAACGTCGTGCCCGAGGTATGCCGGTTTTTGTTCGAATTTCGTAATCTGCCGGCGGACTCGCCGCAGGACCTGCTGGAGGAAGTGCAGCTTTTCGCGCGAGAAAAACTCGAGCCCGCCATGAAGGCGATCAATCCCGAAACGGGTTTTTCGTGGGAAGAAGATTCCAGCTTTCCGGGCCTGGATACCGATCCGGGCGCCGCTGTTGTTGATCTGGCCCGGCGATTCAGCGGTTCCACCGAATGCAGAAAAGTGGCGTTTGGCACCGAGGCCGGCGGTTTCGACCGAATCGGTGTACCGGCGATCGTATGTGGTCCCGGCTCGATACAACAGGCCCACAAGCCCGATGAGTTCATCGAGGCCAGCCAGCTGGCCGCTTGTGAACGCTTCGTCGACAAACTGATCGAACATCTTACGGCGAAGTAGCCAACATCGGCGAGGCGGCGCCGGGTATCCACGGCCACTTTTTCTTACTCTTTTTCTCGTTTAAACTGCCGGGTTTTTCACGGGCACTGAAACGGTGTGGGCACTTCCGCTCAGAGCTTACAGTTTATCTACGAAGAGGATCAAATTATGAAACAAGCAGTGCGAGTCGCGGTGACTGGAGCCGCAGGCGCGATAAGCTACGGTACATTGTTCCGGATCGCGGCCGGGGAGATGCTGGGCGCCGACCAGCCCGTGATCCTTCAGCTTCTGGAAATCACGCCGGCGCTCGATGCGCTCAAGGGCGTCGTCATGGAGCTGGATGATTGCGCGTTCCCGCTGCTGCAAGATGTGGTGTATACGGACGATGCCGAGACCGCATTTGGCGATGCCGACTTCGCATTGCTTATCGGAGCCAAACCGCGCGGACCGGGAATGGAACGAAAAGACCTGCTGTTGGACAACGGAAATATCTTCACCGCGCAGGGGAAGGCGCTGAATGCTGCCGCCAGCCGGAAAATCAAGGTGCTGGTGGTGGGCAACCCGGCCAACACAAATGCACTGATCGCTCTCAATAACGCGCCGGATCTGGACCCCAAGCAGTTCACGGCAATGACCCGTCTCGATCACAACCGAGCCGTAAGTCAGCTTGCGGACAAGACCGGGACGCACTCAACCGATATCAGCAGGATGATCATCTGGGGAAATCATTCGGCCACCCAGTACCCTGACATACATCACTGTCTCGTCAACCGCGAGGCAGCGATAGATAAAGTGGATCACGCCTGGATGACCGACGATTTCATCCCAACCGTGCAGCAGCGCGGCGCGGCGATCATCAGGGCGCGCGGTGCATCCAGTGCGGCCAGTGCCGGATCGGCGGCGATGGATCACATGCGATCCTGGGCACTGGGTACGAAATCCGGCGACTGGGTAAGCATGGCTGTGCCAAGCGACGGAAGCTACGACATCTCCGAGGGCGTCATCTATTCGTATCCTTGTACCTGTAGCGACGGCCGCTACGAGATCGTGCAGGGTCTGGAGATCAACGATTTCAGTCGTGAAAAGATGCGGTCGACGGATAAGGAACTGCGTGAAGAGCGCGCCGCGGTCGAGGAGTTGTTTGGCTGAAGGGGACCGTATGCCAACTCAGCGATTGAAATTTCCCGGTACCGAGGGCGACCTGGATGCACGATTGGATCTCCCGCTGGGCAAACCCGCGGCCTGGGCGCTGTTCGCCCACTGTTTCACCTGTTCAAAGGACACGGTTGCGGCATCCAGGATCAGCCGGGCCCTGGCGGATCAGGGGATTGCTGTTCTTCGGTTCGATTTTACGGGTCTGGGCGGCAGCGATGGGGACTTTGCCAACACCAATTTCAGCTCCAACATCGAAGATCTGCTCAAAGCGGTGGAGTTTTTGAGGCAACGGAACAACGCACCGGAGATTCTGGTGGGTCACAGCCTTGGCGGTGCAGCGGTGCTCTCTGCGGCTAATCGCATCGATGAGTGCAGGGCGGTGATCACTATAGGCGCGCCCAGCGATCCCGATCACGTGCGGCACCTTTTCGGTGACAGCGTCGATGAAATCGAGGCACGAGGCGAGAGGGAGGTGCTCCTGGCGGGACGCAAGTTCCTGATCCGAAAGCAATTTCTGGAAGATATCGGCAAGCAGGCGTTGTCAGAACAAATTCGTCGATTGAACCGGGCGCTGCTGGTGATGCACAGCCCGCAGGACGACACCGTTGATATCGACAACGCCAGGGAAATTTACCAGGCCGCCCTGCATCCGAAGAGTTTTGTATCGTTGGACGGCGCCGACCACCTTTTGTCGGAGAAAGCGGACGCGGAATACGTTGCCCGGGTGGTAAGCGCCTGGGTGAGCCGATACCTGCCAGCTGCGGACGCGGGCGGCATCGCCGATAACGAACCCCGGACGGTAGTCGTCAGCGAAGAGGGTAGTGGTAAATTTTCACAGAACGTTCGTATTGGCCCCCATCTCCTGCGCGCCGATGAACCCGCGGCGTACGGCGGAGATGATTCGGGTCCGTCTCCATACGATTTACTGTTGACCGCATTGGGGGCCTGCACATCGATGACCTTGCGTATGTACGCTGACAGAAAAGGTTTGCAATTGCGGCGCGTCGAGGTCGAACTCGCCCATGACAAGATCCATGCCGCTGATTGTGAGGATTGCGAAACGCAAAGCGGAAAAGTCGATCGCATTCGCCGGTCGATCCGGCTCGAAGGAGATCTGGGAGAGGAACAACGCAAGAAGCTGCTGGAGATCGCCGACAAATGCCCGGTTCATCGGACACTGCATTCGGAAGTCAAGATTCAGACCGTGGAAAAGCCCTGAGCCGGGACCGCGTTCGACATATCGATGGCGAGGGGAAAACTCGGCCAAAGTTTTATAAGTAATTCTGATGCATAAAGATTTTATAATACGTATTAATTATTTTATAAAATTCTAATATTCTTTTGTCGATCCAAACCGCGTTGTTTTAGATAGCTTTTTTCCTGCCGGATTGCAGCGTGTGCGCGAAGCGTGCCGGCACGGCCATAAAATATTACATTTTCGTCACGGGCTTGTTCCTCGAACACGACCCCGCTAAGCTATCCTGAAATCGAAGCAGAGCAAGGTTGTTTCGACTAAGGCATTCGTAACTGATTGATTTGAAAGCAATTAGTCGTTGCTTTCAAAGCCCGGGTCAACTGCCAGCCGCCAATTGCGGTACGCCACGGGAGTGGATCCGGACTCAGAGGTTATCGCCAAAAACGCTGACGCGTCTCCTTGCCTCCACGCCGTATTTCGCGGCGTGGAGGACGGGAGTTTTTCATGAACCAATCCAATCCGGCCGCCGTGGTGCAATATGCAGGTTGAAGATCACTTCTCCGGACACGCGGTTCAATACGGCCGCTCCCGACCCGATTATCCCGACGCGTTGTTCCAACGGCTGGCGGCAATGTCCCCCGACACGAGTCGTGTATGGGACTGTGCGACGGGAAACGGTCAGGCCGCCCATTCCCTGGCAAAGTATTTCGATGCCGTATTCGCCACCGATGTCAGCTTCGAGCAGATACGGCAGGCACAGCGGGTCGGGCGCGTGCACCGCCATGTGGCGGCAGCGGAAGCGTCAGCGATCGCGGACCGCGTCATCGACCTGGTTGTCGTGGCGCAGGCCCTGCACTGGTTCGACATCCATGAATTTGTCGAAGAGGTGCGGCGGGTACTCAAAAATGAGGGGGTGCTTGCTGCCTGGTGTTATTCGGGAATGCACATATGCCCCGACGTCGATGAACGCATTGCTTCATTCTACAGGCACACGGTGGGTCCTTATTGGCCCGCCGAGCGCCGCCACATTGAAAGCGGCTATCGAACGCTGGATCTGCCGCTGGTCGAAGAAGCGCTGCCTTCGTTTTACATCGATAAGCAATGGGATCTCAAGCAAGTTGCAGATTACGTCAGGAGCTGGTCCGCGACTCGGCGATATATGCGTGAACACGGCAATGATCCAGTTGATGTTCTGACCGAGCGCCTGCGTGAAGTCTGGGGGCGCGACACAGACAAACGCCGGGTGAGCTGGCCTCTGGTCGTCCGGGCGGGCAGGCTGGCCTGATACAACCCGCGTTTTAAGGTGTGAATGTCTCGGTTGTCATCCCCACCTGCAACCGCGCCGGACCGCTGCGCCGCGCGCTGGATTCCGTGCTTATGCAGAGCCGGAGGCCCTATGAAATCATTGTCGTCGACGATGGGTCCACCGATACGACCCGGGACATGATCAGTCGTGAGTTTCCAGGGGTCGATTACTCCTATCAGGACAACAGCGGCGTGAGCAGCGCCCGTAACGCCGGGATAGAGCGTGCAAAGGGGGAATGGATTGCGTTCCTGGATTCGGATGATGAATGGCTGCCGGGCAAGCTTGCCGCCCAGTGTCAGGCATTATTCCTGCACCCGGGGTGTCGGATATGCCACACCGATGAAATCTGGATAAGGCGAAACAAGAGGGTTAATCCAATGCGCAAGCATGAGAAGTTTGGCGGTTGGATCTATGAAAAATGCCTGCCGAGGTGCGTCATTTCTCCCTCGTCCGTATTGATCCACGAATCGGTCTTCGAACAGGTGGGGAAATTCGACGAGAACCTTCCCGCTTGCGAAGATTACGACCTTTGGCTGAGAATCTGTGCTGTCCATCAGGTGCTGTTCGTGCGCGAACTCCTGGTGAAAAAATACGGCGGACACGGGGACCAGTTATCCAGGAAATACTGGGGCATGGATCGATTCAGGATAGGCGCATTGGAAAAAATGTTGAATACCGACGCACTAAATGGACCGGACAGAGCCGCGACGCTCGAAACGCTGCTCCACAAGCTCCGTATTCTGCGTGCCGGGGCAGGCAAAAGAAATAACACGATGCTCGTACAGGAGTGCTGCGAAAAGATAACCGCTTATGAGAAGCTGGCGCTCGATCGGGGGAGTGGCGGCGAGTGATCAATCTGGTAGTCGCCCTGGCCTGCGAGGCCAGACCACTGGTGCGCCATTTCCGCATGTCGCGGGACCGTAGTTCGAGGAGCTTCCGTGTCTATACCGCTGATCGCATGAGGCTCGTTGTAACCGGCGTCGGAAAGGTCAATTCGGCGGCAGGCGTTGCCTATCTGGGCGGGCTGGACAACCGCCCGGATCAGGTTTGGCTGAACGTCGGCCTGGCCGGACATCACAGCATGGCCGTTGGTACGGGCATCATCGCCCTGAAAATCACGGATCAGGGTGATTCCCGCAGCCGTTACCCGCCCCGGATCGCGGATCTTCCCGGTATTGGCTCGCACGTGATGACCTTCGACAAACCGGTCGAACACTATCCGTCGTCGACGGTGTGCGATATGGAAGCCTCGGCTTTTTACGGCATAGCGATTCGATTCGGCACGAATGAACTGGTGCAGTGCTACAAGGTGATTTCGGATAACAAGTCCACCGGCGTGTCCACGGTCGAGGCTTCCATGGCGGAAGATTTGATCTCAGCAAAACTTCGGGATATCGATGAATTGAGCGGTATTCTCGATGGCCTCGCGTGCGCGGTATCGGTACACAGCCCCGCCGAGAAGACCTATTGCCAATTCGTTGAACAATGGCAATTCAGCGCCACGCAGCGGGGTCAGCTTCGCGAAGCATTGCGCCGGCTTGCCGTGCGGGGCCCGGGGGATATCCTCGGGGTCGGTAACTGGCGTCATTGCAAGACCGCAAAAAGTCTCCTCCAGGAAATGAGCGATTATCTCGATTCTCTTCCGGTCAGGCTTTGACAATCAGTGGCCGCCGTCGTTTACGCAAAAAACGCAGCCAGGACGTATTGTTCGTCAACTGCGAAGATTTCGCGGCGGCGATGGCGGCCTGGCCGCGTATCCTCCGGCGATCAAGGATTAGATGTTGGATTACGTATCGGGATTGCTACTACAATGGGTTTCCCCGCAAAGGCTGTTTAATTACGAAAGAGACCTATCGGAGCGCTTTGCATCATGACCGGTACTAAAGATAGAGAATACATCGACCTGCGCAGCGACACCGTAACCCGACCGACGCGCGCCATGCGCCGTGCGATGAGCGAAGCGGACGTGGGTGACGACGTGTTTGGCGACGATCCCACGGTCATACGGCTTCAGCAGACGGCGGCGGAAACGCTGCAGACCGAGGCGGCGCTGTTCCTGCCGAGCGGGACGCAATCCAACCTTTGCGCGCTGCTCAGCCACTGTCAGCGCGGAGAGGAGTACATCGTCGGGCAGACGGCGCACACCTACCGGATGGAAGCGGGCGGGGCGGCGGTGATGGGAAGCATTCAGCCGCAGCCGCTGAACTTCGAGCCGGATGGTACGCTGGATCTCGATCTCGTCGCCGCGAATATCAAACCGGATGATCCCCACTTCGCGATTTCACGGTTGCTGTGCCTCGAAAACACCCAGAACGGTAAGGTCCTGCCGATGGATTATCTTGCCGATGCGCGACGCTTCGCGGACGGGCACGGATTGAAGCTGCATCTCGACGGCGCTCGGGTATTCAATGCCGCCGTCGAGCTCGATGTGCCAGTTTGGGAAATCAGCCGGCACTTCGATTCGGTCTCGGTTTGCCTCTCCAAGGGTTTGTGCGCGCCGGTCGGTTCGGTATTGTGCGGGTCCGGGGAGTTCATAAGGACGGCGCACAGATGGCGCAAAATGCTGGGCGGGGGAATGCGGCAGGCCGGAGTGTTGGCCTCGGCGTGCATCCTGGCGCTGACGGAACAGGTGGATCATCTGAAACGGGACCACATGAATGCGGCCGTGCTGGCAGAGCATCTCGGCAGCATAGATGGGCTCGAAATCCGATATGACGGCAACCAGACCAATATGATTTTTGCCGCAGTCGAAACCGGCTTGCTTCCGACCTTGATGAAAGAAATGAAAACCCGGGGCGTTCTAATCCACGGCTTCGGTGATACCGTGCGGCTGGTGACCCACCATGATTTCAACGCGGATCAAATAGACCTCGTCGTCGATGCTTTTAAAAAATTTTTCCAGTCCCCACAGCAATCGGCCGCAGGATGATCCGGCGGCGCTGATCCTCCGAGGAGGCGCGCCCCGCGACGGTTAGCATCGATATAGATCAGCCATCGCCGTCAACCGCTGGCCAGCTTGTGCGCGGCGCGGGTAGTTTCCGGCAGGCGATATTGCGGGCAGCACGCCAGGGTGTAGCGCATCGCCGTCCTCAAGGTGATCTTATGGCCAACCGAGACGTAAACGGGATTCGTATTGCGTCGCGTCCGCAGGACCGCACCGATTTTTTCGCCGTCGTGAACCAGATGAGCCCAGCTGCCTTTTTCGATGCCCACGTCCCGGTGTGACCCGATCAATCTGGATTTTGCAACGCCAATGGTCGCGATGTCGGTAATCACCCCAAGGTGGCAGGCGAGGCCGAATCTGCGGGGATGTGCATACCCCTGGCCATCGCACAGTATGATGTCCGGCATCGTCCGTACCTTGGCCAGTGCGGAAAGGATCGAGGGTAATTCCCTGAACGACAGATAACCGGGGATGTATGGAAACAAGACCCTGCGCCTCGCCACGGCGCTCTCAACCACGGTCAGGTCCGGATAGGATAAAACCACTACGGCGGCACGGGCGGTGGCGCCGTCGTTTTCGAATCCGACGTCGACGCCCGCGACCTGCACGACGCGACCGATTTCATCCTCCAGGACTATGCGCTTTCTCAGTTCGTCCTGAATATTTCCGGCGCGCCGACTGCTGATACGCCAGGGATGCAAATTGGGGAAGGGATGTCTCTGCCTTGGGTTCAATTAAGCTACACACCCCAGCTTGACGTAGTCGAGTCAAGACTCTTTATGGTGGGCACCGGTTCCGTCTACCCGCGATATGCGCAATGGTACAATATGAATAATCGAGGGGTCAGAGTCAATTTGCCAGACCAGATTTGAGGTGGATTCACACCTGCGGAAATTGCCTCTGATTGCTTTCCCAGTCCAACGCTGGAGCACGAAAAGAAGATGATCAAGCTGGCGGTGACGGGTGCTGCGGGACGCATGGGTCGTTGCGTAGTGCAGGCCGTGCATGCCAACCCGGATGTTGAATTGAGTTGCGCGGTAGAACGCGAGGCTTCGGATTCTTTGGGCCTGGATGCGGGCGTTGTGGCCGGCGTCGGCGGTCTCGGCGTTGCCATCGACTCGGAACTGGCGGAACAATTTTTCGACGTTCTGATCGAGTTCACCACGCCGGGAGCAACTTTGAATCACGCGGAACACTGCCGTGCCAGGGGCCGGCGCATGGTAATCGGCACCACCGGCCTCGCTGACCCGGATAAGGAACGGGTTCGCGAACTATCCGGAGAGATTGCAATTGTCATGGCACCGAACATGAGCGTCGGGGTAAACCTGTGCTTTCACCTTGCCGGGGTTGCGGCGCGCACGCTGGGTAATGATTTCGATATCGAAATCATCGAAGCACACCATCGGCATAAGGTGGATTCCCCTTCCGGTACGGCGTTGAGGTTCGGCGAGATCGTCGCATCGGAGCTCGACCGGAACCTGGATGATCACGCGGTTTACGGACGTCGGGGTCGGGCCGGGCCAAGGCACCGGTCTGCGATCGGTTTTTCCAGCGTCCGCGGAGGAGATATCGTCGGGGAACACTGTGTGCTGCTCGCCGGTGACGGCGAGCGCATAGAGATAACCCATCGGTCTTCCAGTCGGATGACATTTGCCAGCGGCGCGGTGCGCGCGGCAATATGGTGCATGCAGCATGAACGCGGTCTGTTCGATATGCAGGACGTGCTCGGTCTCAATTGCTCCGGGAGCGCTTCTGATTTAAAATCATCACGTTAATGACAGCGGCAGACACGATACCAACGGGAGAAACTCGAACGGGTTTCTCCCTTTTTTTGGGTGGACGCCAGATACCCATCAACGGTTGAACGGTACACAGGCACATCTTGATAGCTAAGGCTCTACTGGCTCTGGAAGACGGGACCTTGTTTAACGGGGTGTCCATCGGCGTAGAGGGAAGCACGGTCGGAGAAGTAGTGTTCAACACCGCCATGACCGGATACCAGGAGATCCTCACCGACCCTTCATATGCCCGCCAGATCGTTACATTGACTTGCCCGCACATCGGCAACACCGGGACCAACACGGAGGACTACGAATCGGATCGCATACACGCTTCGGGACTGGTCGTGCGGAATGTCCCCAGACGGGTAAGCAGCTGGCGCGCCGAAGGCACGCTGTCGGATTTTCTGGTCCAACACGAACGGGTCGCGATCGCGGACATCGATACGCGCAGGCTGACCCGGCTGATACGCGAACACGGGGCGCAGCGCGGTTGCATCGTGGCGGGTGAACACATCGATCCGGCAGCCGCCGTTGCACAAGCGCGCTCGTTTCCCGGACTGAAAGGCATGGATCTCGCCCGGGAAGTGACCACAGACCGGATCTATAACTGGTCCGAGGGCGGCTGGGATCTGGACGGCGGCTATCGCGATTCACCGCCCTCGCTATACAAGGTCGTGGCGTACGACTTCGGCATCAAGCGCAATATACTCCGCCTGCTGGTCGATCGAGGCTGCGAAGTCACCGTCGTGCCTGCCACCACGCCGTCGGCACTGGTGCTTGCGCGGCGCCCGGATGGTGTATTCCTGTCGAATGGTCCCGGCGATCCGGAACCTTGTCACTACGCAATCCAGTCTATCGGGGAGATCGTGAATAAGGCAGTGCCGGTCTTCGGGATCTGCCTCGGCCACCAGCTGCTGGCATTGGCGTCCTCCGCGACAACGGTCAAGATGAAATTTGGGCACCACGGCGCAAACCATCCCGTTCAGGACATAGCCAGTGGCCAGGTCCTCATAACCAGCCAGAATCACGGATTTATGGTCGATGAACTGCCTGCCAATCTGGAATTGACGCACAGGTCTCTGTTCGATGGCTCCGTTCAGGGCATTCGGCGCACCGATCGTCCCGCCTTTTCTTTTCAGGGGCACCCGGAGGCCAGCCCGGGTCCTCACGATGTCGTTTATCTTTTCGACACATTTATCGACCGCATGCGTGAATACCGGCGCACGGAATCAGCGGCAAGGCAGGTGAGCGGCAATGCCTAGGCGCACCGACATCGAAAGCATCCTTCTGATCGGCGCCGGCCCAATAGTGATCGGCCAGGCCTGCGAATTCGACTATTCCGGGGTGCAGGCGTGCAAAGCGCTGAAGGAAGAGGGTTACCGCATCGTCCTGGTCAACTCGAATCCCGCAACTATCATGACCGACCCGGCATTCGCCGATTCAACCTATATCGAACCCATCTCATGGCAGGTGGTGGAACAGATTATCGACATCGAGCGCCCCGACGCGATCCTGCCGACCATGGGGGGGCAGACCGCATTGAACTGTGCGCTCGACCTGTGCCGGGAGGGAATACTGGAACGATACGGGATCGAGATGATAGGCGCTACCCGCGACGCCATCGACAAGGCCGAGGATCGCGAACGGTTCAAGTTGGCGATGGACAACCGGAACCTGCAGACCCCAAGGGGAGCCATTGCCCACAGCATGGAAGCAGCGTTTCAGGTGCAGGCCATGGTCGGCTACCCGGCAATCATCAGGCCATCGTTCACGCTGGGCGGTAGCGGCGGCGGCGTTGCCTACAACCGGGACGAGTTCGTCGACATATGCGAGCGGGGGCTCGACGCGTCACCCACCAGTGAGTTGCTGATCGAGGAATCGATCCTGGGCTGGAAGGAATTCGAAATGGAAGTGGTGCGAGACCGCAAAGACAACTGCATTATCGTCTGTTCCATAGAAAATTTCGATCCCATGGGTATGCACACGGGGGACTCCGTCACGGTTGCTCCGGCCCTGACACTCACTGACAAGGAGTACCAGTTGATGCGCGACGCCAGCATAGAGGTGCTGCGCGAGATCGGCGTCGATACCGGAGGTTCTAATGTCCAGTTCGCGATCAACCCCGACGACGGGCGCATGGTAGTCATCGAGATGAACCCCCGGGTGTCGAGATCGTCTGCACTGGCGTCAAAGGCCACGGGTTTTCCCATTGCCAAGGTCGCTGCAAAGCTTGCCGTTGGCTTCACTCTCGACGAGTTGCGCAACGAAATCACGGCGGGAGTCACACCGGCGTCGTTCGAGCCTTCCATCGACTACGTCGTTACCAAGATCCCGCGTTTCGATTTCGAGAAGTTTCCGCAGGCGGACAGCGTTCTGACGACGCAAATGAAATCCGTCGGCGAGGTCATGGCAATCGGGCGCACCTTTCAGGAGTCGCTGCAGAAAGCGACGCGGAGCCTCGAGATCGGGACCCACGGACTGGACCCGCAGCTCGAACCCGGCCGGGAGATAGATGACGAACTGGTGGGTATGCTCCAGGTGCCGGGCGCCAAACGCTTGTGGTATGTGGCCGATGCCATGCGGGCCGGTATGTCCGTCGAGGACATTTTCGCCCACACGCGGATCGATCCGTGGTTCCTGGCGGAGATCGAGGAACTCGTCGAGACCGAGAACACGATACGGCGGGAAGGAACCAATGCCGTCCACAGGGATGCGCTGTATCGGTGGAAGCGCAAGGGATTTTCGGATCACCGGCTGGCACAGCTTCTGGGCGTCAGTGAAGACGCGTTTCGGGCGCAGCGCCGCGCGCAGGGGGTGCGGCCGGTCTACAAACGGGTCGATTCCTGTGCCGCCGAATTCGCTGCAGCGACCGCGTATATGTACTCTACCTACGAGGAGGAGTGCGAGGCGGAGCCCGACAAGACCAGAAAGATCATCGTACTGGGCGGCGGTCCGAACCGCATCGGGCAGGGCATCGAGTTCGACTACTGCTGTGTGCATGCGTCTATGGCGCTGCAGGAGGACGGTTATCAAATTATTATGGTCAACTGCAATCCGGAGACGGTGTCGACCGATTATGATACGTCGGACCGATTGTATTTCGAACCACTGACTCTCGAGGATGTCATCGAGATCGTCCATATCGAAAATCCGGACGGAGTCATCGTGCATTATGGCGGCCAGACTCCCTTGAAACTGGCACGCGAACTCGAAGCCGCGGGGGCGCGGATCATCGGTACGTCTCCGCAGGCGATCCATCGTGCGGAGGACCGCGAACGCTTCCAGCGGCTTCTTCAAGATCTCGATCTGCTGCAGCCGCCCAACCGAATTGCCGCCAGCGCACAGGAAGCGCTGCAACTGGCGGGGGAGATTGGCTATCCGCTGGTCGTTAGGCCGTCGTACGTACTCGGGGGGCGCGCCATGGAAGTGGTGCACAACGAAGCCGATCTGGAGAACTACATGAAGGCGGCCATCCAGGTTTCCAATGAATCGCCGGTGCTGCTCGACCGCTTTTTGAACGACGCCATCGAGGTCGACGTGGACGCCATCTGTGACGGTAAGGACGTGCTGATTGGCGGCATCATGGAACACATCGAGCAGGCGGGCGTGCATTCCGGGGATTCCGCCTGTTCGCTGCCGCCGTACAGCCTTCCGGACGATATTCAGGACCAACTGCGTAAGCAGACCGGGGCGATGGCCAGGGCTCTCGAAGTTGTTGGCTTGATGAACGTGCAGTTCGCCGTGAAGGACGGTCAAATTTACGTGCTCGAGGTCAATCCGCGCGCCTCGAGGACGGTGCCGTTCGTGTCCAAGGCGACGTCCAGGCCGCTGGCCAAGATCGCTGCACGCTGCATGACGGGACGCAGCCTGGCCGAACAGAACGTATTGGACGAGGTCGTTCCCCTGTATTACTCGGTGAAGGAGGCGGTGTTTCCATTCATCAAATTCCCGGGAGTCGATACCGTGCTCGGGCCGGAGATGAAAAGCACCGGCGAGGTCATGGGAATCGGCTGGAGCTTCGGTGAGGCCTATGGCAAGTCGCAGGTTGCATCGGGTACAAGGATACCTGCCAGCGGGCGGGTGCTGATCAGCGTCAAGACATCGGATCAGAAGCCCTGCGTGACGATCGCCCGTTATTTGGCCGACAATGGATTCTCCCTCGTTGCCACGCACGGCACAGCGGCGGTATTGATAGAGGCCGGAATAGAGGTAAAGCGGATTAACAAGGTACTCGAAGGACGGCCCCATGTCGTCGACATGATAAAGAACAATGAGATCGACCTCATTATTAACACGACGGCAGGCAAACAGAGCCTCAAAGACTCCTATACTATCCGCCGGGCGGCTCTGCAAAACAAAATCACCTACTTCACCACCCTTGCCGCCGCACGCGCCGCCTGCGAGGCACACGGCGCAGGTACGCATACGAGCGTGAATCGTTTGCAGGCATTACATGAGGATGTCCGCCTATGACACGAGTACTACTGACCGTCGACGGTGCCGGCAATTTGCGAGAGGAACTGGCCAGGCTGATAAAAAAGGAGCGTCCGAGGGTCATCAAGGCCATCGCCGAGGCGCGATCGCACGGCGACCTGTCGGAAAACGCGGAGTACGACGCGGCCCGCGACGAACAGGGCTTCATCGAGGGTCGCATCGCCGAGCTGGAGGATCAGCTGGCGCGGGCTGAGATCGTGGATCCCAAGAAACTCAATATCGTAGGCAAGGTCGTATTCGGTGCTTTAGTCGACCTGTATGATGTCGAGTCGGACACCGAAGTGACCTACCAGATCGTGGGCGAACTCGAAACCGATCTCGAACGCGGACGCATATCCCTTAGCTCACCCATCGGACGCGCCCTGATCGGTAAGGAGGAAGGCGAAGAATTTGAAGTTATTACACCCGGAGGCACACGGGGATACGAGATCGTCAAGGTTCGCTACGAGTAGGAAATAAAGAATTCAGTACAGTACTGCGATTTCTATGATTTCCGAGTATTCAAGTTCGAAGGTTGCGCTACCACCGACCAGGTGCTGGGTCAGTATCAGCATCTCGGGTCCGGCGTTTTCTATGTAGGCATAGTGAGTTTTGCCATCGTTGGTTTTCACGCGCGCAAGCCGGCTCAGATGAGTGCCGAGTTCCGTAATGGGCGTCGGGTTGAAAGTTTCTTCCCTGGGTTTCTCGCTCTCTTCCTCTTTCTCTTCCTCGGTTGCCACTTCGCGTTCCACAAACAGTTCGCTCAGCGCATCGTCAGCAACCAACACGTTAACACCGAGCCAGTCGACGAAATTAGCCGATTCGAGTTGAGCTAATTCCGCCGTGCCGGCCGGCTCCAATGGATCAAGGTTGACGGCAATTCTCGTCGCGTTGGTCAGGTGGTTGCGATACGCCTTCGAGAGTTCGTCACTGGGGTACAGGTTTGATCGTTTGAGATCAGTGGCTATCCTCCTGATCTGGCTGTTGATGAATTCGCTCGGGGACTCGCCGCTCTTTTGCGAGCAGTACGAAATCTTCTTCTTGATGAATGACTCGTCGTCCACGCTGTAAGAGAGGCTGGACAGTTTCAGTTCGGGCGAGAGGATTTGCTGCAGGGACGGAATGGCATTCTGTTTCGCAGGGATCGATCCCTCAAGGGATACGGTCATCATGTCCGGGTTTCTGACGCGCAAGAAAAAATCCAGGGTGCCGGTTGCGGCTGATATTGAATGCTCGAGACGGGCATTCAGCTCTAGGCGCTGGTATCCCATCGCGTTGTAATCCGCGGACTGGAAAGCACCGTTGCCGCACCCCCAGATCGATGTCGGCAGGCTGATCGGCGGCTGCCAATCCCATGTAGCAGGCTGGGTGATCATATCGCCGAGATCGCTGTCCAGGGAAAGTACGATCTGGTTGGCCGACAAATTGAGCTCTTTCGGAAGCGATTTTTTATAAAAAGCTTCGAGTATGGGGACGATGCCCTTCGGTTCGTTCCAGGTGGCCAGGAGCGAGCCAACCTTGATCACGTCATCGGACCCTTTTGGTCTGATGGTAATGCCGGTCAACCCAATGGGTCCCATCACCGAAGTCCGAACATCTTGGTAGGAAATATCCGCCTGATCCGAAAGCCGGGCCTGTGCCTGTTTGAATGTGGCATCGATGGAATACCAAAGGAAAGCCTTCACCCCGCCCCACACAAGCAAGGGCAGTATCAGCAACAATATGATTACGTTTCGCAGTCTCATGATTGCCAGTAACTAGTTCGTAAACTGGCGTAACATCCTGTCGGCTTGATCAGACAGGTTGATCTTCGAGATCGAATTCATAGGCGACACTTGAATAATTATCCGTATTTCGGGGCGCTGATGGAGCATAGGTTCTTTCCTCTAATATTAGTCGATTATCCCGGGATACCAGAAGTATAGTAGAACTACGCGTACCGTATGTGTCTCCGCTAATAAATGCTGACGATAACAGCTTCTCCCACTCTGCGCTCACACCCGATTCCGGCAGGTCCTCGTTGCTGGCGCGCGTCTGATCGCAGAGTATGGAAAACAACGAATCAGCGTCCAGGTGGTCGCGTTCCAGCAGATTCTCGAGGTTCTGTTTGCCGGTTCGAACCTTCGGCCACGGTGTATCCAGTAGGTGATTGCTCAAACCGTAGATTCCCTTTTGCAGCGGCTTCACGCCGTGCTCCCGGTTCGAAAAATACACGGCATGCGAAAGCGAACCGGCAACCAGGTTGAATCCGTTATAATGACCGGCGCTTGCAGCCAGGCTTGCTATATAGTCGTCCGGAGTGGAATAGGTAGTGAGGTATTCGCTGACCAGCGCGCCCCTTGATGTTTCGAATTTGGCGTCGTTTGATTCCCTGTAGTTGGTGACGGCCGCCCAATGTCCGTATGTCGTCACGCCGAACCAGGTGCCGCCCTTTTCGAGGTCCTTCCCGGCTATGACATCGTCATGTTGAACCCACCTATGAGCCGCCGCTGTCGGGCGATAATAGAATTCGTCACGATTGGCGGCGGCTACGAGCCGGTAATCCGGATGGGTATCGATGGCCAGGAATAACAGGCACATTGCAGGGATCAAACGGGCAGTTGGATAACCGGTGGTTCCGCCTCGCGGAAGATGACGCCCACGCGCCCGAGGGTCTGTACCAGATCGGCGCCGGTGGCGGCGCACACCGAGGCCAGCAGCCTATCGCGTTCTTGCCTTGCCAGGGCCGGCAATTTTATCTTCAGCAACTCGTGGTGGCTAAGCGCCCCCTCGATCTCGGCCACGACGTTGTCATTGAGGCCTTTGTTGCCGATGGTTACGACAGGCCTGCGGCCATGGCACAGCCCGCGCAGATAGCGCTTCTGTTTTCCGGTAAGTGTCAAAATGTTCGAGTATCGTTTACGAACCAGGGATTCCCAGTGTGACATAGATCATGAGTCGGAGAAAACCAAAGACCAGGCAATGGCTGCAGGAGCGGCGCAATGACGGCTACGCTCGCCGGGCTCGCCGGCACGGATATCGCAGCCGCGCCGTCTACAAACTGGCGGAGATCGATCACAGGGACAGGCTCATCAGGCGCGGGATGCGCATACTGGAACTGGGCGCCGCTCCCGGCGGTTGGTCACAATACCTGGCGGAAAAGGTAGGTCCGGAAGGGCAGGTCGTTGCGGTTGACGTCATCGAAATGGCAACCGTGCAGAACGTTCGATTCATTCACGGCGACTTTACCGACCCCGCCGTGCGGAAGCTCCTGATTGAGGCACTGGGGTCAGCCGACCTTGTAATCTCGGACATGGCGCCCAATATTACCGGTGTCAGGGATGCCGATCGGGCCCGGTTTCTGGAATTGTTGGAATCGGCTATGGACATCGCGCGCATGACGCTGCGAGGGGGCGGCAATATGCTACTCAAGGTATTCGAAGGCCCCGAAATAAAAGGCTTCAGGAAAGATTGTGATCAATATTTCAAAAGCGTTTCCGTGCGGAAACCCTCCGCCTCCCGGCCCAGAAGCCGCGAATACTACCTCTTGGCAAAGCAGTTTGTGCGGGACAAGGATTAGAATTGCCTGTAGCATTCGGACGATGCAGAATTGAACCTAGCAGGGACGCAGAGGTCCAGACTATTATGATTAAAGTACACTCGAACTGATGTATCGGTGTACGCTACACTGCAGGAGCTGGTTTGAATAATTTGACCAAAAATCTCATTCTCTGGTTGGTCATCGCCATGGTGTTAATGGCGGTGTTCAACAATTTCGCACCTGACGGATCGTCGCCGAATCAGCGTGTGGACTACTCTACCTTTCTGAACGAAGTGAGAGAGGGCCGGGTTGAACGGGTAACCATCCAGGGAACCACTATCTACGCGACGACGACTTCCGGCCAGGCTTTCATGACTATTGCGCCTGACGACCGCGGCCTCGTCGGTGACCTGATCGAAAACGGCGTTGAAATCGAGGCCAAGGAGGAAGAACAGCCGTCCTTCCTGGCGCAGATCATCATCCATTGGTTTCCGCTGCTGCTGATCGTCGGTGTCTGGATCTACCTGATGCGGCAGATGCAGGGTGGTGGTGGACGCGGAGCGCTGAGCTTCGGCAAGAGCCGCGCCAGGATGCTGACAGAAGAAAGCAACAAGGTGACCTTCGAGGATGTTGCCGGCATAGAGGAGGCCAAGGAGGAGGTGCAGGAACTCGTGGAGTTCCTGCGGGACCCGTCCAAATTCCAGAAGCTGGGCGGACGGATCCCCCGCGGCGTGCTGATGACCGGCAGTCCGGGAACGGGTAAAACGCTCCTGGCCAGGGCGATAGCGGGTGAGGCGAAGGTGCCGTTCTTTTCGATTTCCGGATCGGATTTCGTGGAGATGTTCGTCGGTGTCGGCGCGTCGCGCGTCAGGGACATGTTCGAACAGGCAAAAAAACACGCGCCTTGCATCATATTTATCGACGAAATCGACGCCGTGGGCCGCCAACGTGGCGCCGGCTTGGGCGGTGGCCACGACGAGCGCGAACAGACGCTGAACCAGCTGCTGGTCGAGATGGACGGTTTCGAAGGCAGCGAGGGCGTCATAGTCATTGCCGCGACCAACCGCCCCGACGTGCTCGATCCGGCATTGCTCCGGCCCGGCCGCTTCGACAGACAGGTGCATGTACCTCTGCCGGATATACGCGGGCGAGAGCAGATCCTCAAGGTGCACATGCGGAAAGTCCCGCTCTCGGACGACGTGGATGCGAGCATACTGGCGCGTGGTTCCCCGGGCTTTTCCGGCGCAGACTTGGCTAACCTGGTCAACGAGGCCGCGCTGTTTGCGGCACGGGGCGGCAAGAAGCTGGTAGACATGGAGGATTTCGAAATGGCCAAGGACAAGGTCCTGATGGGTGTGGAAAGGCGCTCGATCGTGATGCCTGAACACGAAAGGTGGAACACCGCCTACCACGAGTCTGGCCACACCGTTGTGGCGAAGTCGTTGAAGAACACGGACCCGGTACACAAAGTTACCATCATCCCTCGCGGCCGCGCGCTCGGGGTGACCATGCAGCTGCCGGAGGAAGACCGCTACAGCCATGACCGTGAATACCTGCTGTCGAGGATCGCCGTGCTGATGGGCGGCCGGATTGCGGAGGAGGTTTTCATGAAGCAAATGACCACCGGGGCATCGAATGATTTCGAACAGGCCACCGAACTGGCACAGAACATGGTGTCGAGGTGGGGCATGAGCGATGCGCTGGGGCCGCGCGTATACGGAGAAAACAATTCCGAGGTCTTCCTGGGCCGGGACGTCACGACACACCGGAATCTGAGTGACGAAACCGCGCGGAAGGTCGATGGTGAAATCACCCGCATCGTCGAAGAGCAGTACCGTCGGGCCCGCAACATCGTCGAAGAAAATAGTGATAAAGTCGAGATGATGGCCAAGGCGCTGATGGAGTGGGAGACGCTGGATTCGGATCAGATCGAGGACATCATGTCCGGCAGTGAACCGCGTCCGCCCGCCGACGAGTCCGGGGGTAAACCAGAAGGACCGTCGGGCGAGCAGAAGGAAGAAGGTTCGCGCCCGCAGGTCAAACCGAATCTCGACAAACCCGCCGGCGATCAGCCCTAGCCCGCATTTCTCACCAGGCGGCTATAGAATCTCGTTAAGCATGGCAAACATTGAGGTCTATGGATTTGTTTAAAAAACAGTGTGTCTTGGAAACTCCTATCCCGGCGCTGGCTGGTCCAGGCCCCGATGTACTTGGGCTTCATTCGATCCATAGCTACGGCTATGCATCTCACTCCAGCCCGGCGTTCATCGGCACCTGTCCTGCGCAATCGCTCGGGATCCTGGTGAGAAATGCGGGCTAGCCCGCGTTGAATTGGCGCGAGGCACGCTTCCCGTTC
>JAHEIO010000140.1 GCA_024639325.1 Gammaproteobacteria bacterium | reverse complement strand
ACTTCTGACGCCGCGTCCTGCCACGCTTCGCTTGCAGCTTCGGCACGCTCCTCGCAATGACACAATTAATCAGAGCTTCCGTAGGTTATTTGGTTTCGACTGAAAAACAGTGTGTCTTGGAGACGCCCGTGCCGGCGCCGGCCGATCAGCCCGCATATTGCACCAGACCGGCCGTGGTTGTTTTCTATGTCCTTGATCTATTTCGCAAATACACCGATTTGGATAGATTGATTAAAAGAACAGTATGTCATCGGGGTCGGGCTAGGCACCGCTGAATTTGGGCTTCATTAGATCCATCGCTAAGGCTATTGATATCGTCGCAATGGCACCCACACCAGGGCTTCACCATCGATTACCACGAGTTCCCCGACGCGGCAGGTTGTTTGCATGCGCACCCGCTGTTTTTGCTTGAGAACTTCCACAACCTCGGCGCGCGCCTCCACCCGGTCACCGACCCTGACCGGCTTGAGAAACCTGAGCGTCTGACCCATCCACAGGCAGCCCGGACCGGGCAGCTTGCAGCCAACCAGTGTCGATATCAGACTGGCGGACACCATACCGTGGACAACGCGCTCACCAACCCTCGTTTTCCTGGCAAACTCGTCATCAAGATGGAGCGGATTGGTATCACCCGATATACCGGCAAATGCCTTTACATCGTCCTCGCCGATCACTTTGTCGACACCTGCACTCATGCCGATCTCGATTTCCTCCAGATAGAAACCGTGCACACGTTCAAACTCCTGTTGATCCATTCGGACACCTCCGCGGTGAGTAATCTCGGTTATCCTACGGTATCATCGAGCGAAACGCGCGACTCAAGCAGGAGGACTATGTGAATCAACCCGTCGACACAGGCGCCTTTGCCAGCGGGCTCGACAAGTGCACCGCCAATTTCACCCAGCTGTCCCCCCTGAGCTTCATTCGCCGCACCGCGTCGGTGTACCCGGAGTACCCGTCCATCATACACGGCCAGAGGCATTTCACCTGGTCAGAAACCTATGCAAGGTGCAGACAGCTTGCTTCAGCGTTATCGCAGCGGGGAATCGGCGCAGGCGATACCGTGGCTGCGCTGGTGTCCAATACGCCGGCCATGTACGAGGCCCACTTCGGTGTGTCCATGGCCGGCGCCATTCTCAACACCATAAACACCAGGCTCGATGCCGCGACCATCGCTTTTATTCTCGACCATGGGGAAGCCAGGGTGCTGCTCACGGACAAGGAATTTCACGCAACCGCCCACGAAGCCCTTGGACAATGCCGGAGAAAACCTATCGTCATCGATGTCGACGACGCGGAGGCCGACGGCGAATTCATCGGCGAAACGGAGTATGAGGCGTTCATAGGCGGCGGAGACAAGGAATTCGAGTGGTCGCTGCCTCGAGACGAGTGGCAGGCCATATCTCTCAACTACACCTCCGGCACCACCGGAGACCCCAAAGGGGTCGTATACCATCACCGCGGTGCATACCTGAACGCCATCAGCAACATCGTCGGCTGGAACATGGGCCATCATCCGGTGTATTTGTGGACGCTGCCGATGTTTCATTGCAACGGCTGGTGCTTCCCATGGACGATTGCGGCGGTTGCCGGCACCAATGTGTGCCTGCGCAGGGTCACGGGTGCAAACATCTACAAAGCCATTGCGGATCAAAAGGTCACTCATTTCTGCGGCGCCCCCATCGTATTGAGCATGGTGATCAACGCCCCGTCCGGGGAGCGCAGGACATTCGACCATAAAGTGCGCGCCATGACGGCGGCCGCGCCGCCGCCGGCTTCGGTGCTGGCCTCCATGGAGGAGGAGGGATTCGACGTGACCCACGTATACGGATTGACGGAGACCTACGGGCCGGCGGTGATGTGTGCATGGAAGGATCGCTGGAACGAACTTTCACCGAATGACCGGGCGCAGCAGAAATCGCGGCAGGGTGTGACCTATCATGCGCTGGAAGGCCTCGACGTCATCGACCCCGAAACCATGAAACCGGTGCCGCGGGACGGGGAAACCATCGGCGAAGTGATGTTCCAGGGAAATATCGTAATGAAAGGGTATTTGAAGAACCCGGACTCCACGGTGAGTTCACTGTCGAATGGCTGGTTTCATTCGGGCGATCTGGGCGTGATGCACCCCGACAACTATATACAGATCAAGGATAGATCCAAGGACATCATCATTTCTGGCGGTGAAAACATCTCCTCGATAGAGGTCGAAGACGCGCTGTACAAATTCCCGGGCGTCGAAGCAGCCGCCGTGGTCGCCAGGCCCGACGAAAAATGGGGCGAAACGCCATGCGCCTTCGTGACCCTGCGTCCCGACACGAAGGCCACGGAAGAAGAGGTGATCGAGTTCTGTCGTGACAATCTGGCACACTACAAGTGCCCGAGGACCGTAATTTTCACCGAACTCCCCAAAACCTCGACCGGCAAGATACAGAAATTCAAACTGCGCGAGCAGGCCAGGGAACTGGGCAGTCCAGCCTGACCGCTCGACCGAAACTCGTGACACCCATAGGGAGACGAAGACGCGACCTGTTGAGCCTGTTTTCCGGCTTATGCATGTTGCCGGTGCTTTGCCGTTACGAATCCCGGCACACTGCCCTCGGTACGGACGATACCAACGTACTTGCAGAATTCCTCCGCGACCTGTTTTCTAATACCACCAGTGCCATCAAAGTTGGCAATGCCTGCATTGCGGAATGGGGATCGGTTCCGGCCTCGGAGTGGGTCGCGGAGATGTGCGCAACTCTTGATGGAGAAGAGTTTGTTGATTCCAAAGATCTCGCGGCAATCATTGAAAATCGGATCCGGGAAGATTTCACCCACGAACGAACGATTGAGGTCCAGGGTTGGATCCTCTCACGCACGGAGGCGACTCTGTGCTGCCTTGCTGCGAACACGCTGCATTCATGAACCGGCTTCAATAATCCTTTGATCATCGACAGCCGAGAATTACAGGACGGAGCGGTGGTCGAAGCCGACCTGTGTATTGTTGGAGCCGGCGCCGCCGGAATTACCCTGGCCCGGGAATTCGTCGGTCATAGCACTACGGTCGCGGTCGTTGAGAGCGGCGGTCTCGAGCTGGAAGATAAAACGCAGTCGCTCTACGAGGGCCGGGTTTCGGGCTTTCCCTACCGGTACCCGAATACGATGCGTCTCCGCTATTTCGGCGGATCCACGAACCACTGGTCGGGCAACTGTCGTCCCCTCGACGAGGTAGATTTCCTCCATCGACCCTGGCTGCCCTACAGCGGCTGGCCTTTCGGACGTAACGAACTCATACCATACTACCAACGTGCCCAGGCCGTTTGCGGCCTTCAGGCCTTCGACTACGCAATCGAATCCTGGATGGACGAGGCCAGACTGCGCAACTTTCCATTCGATCCAAAAAAACTGCTCACCGGGATAAAACACATAAGCGCACCCGTTCGATTCGGCACCGCGTACCGGCATGAACTGGAGGACGCGGCCAACGTTACCGTCTACAACCACGGGAATCTGACGGAGATCGAGGCCACCGAAACCGCAAAACACGTAACTGGACTGCAATGCCAATGCCTGACCGGTAAGCGATTCAGGGTGCGGACTTCGATTTACATACTGGCGACGGGAGGCATCGAAAACGCGCGCCATTTGCTCGCCTCGGATGCCATACAAAGCGAGGGCCTGGGCAACGGGCACGATCGCGTGGGCCGGTTTTTTATGGATCACCCCCACGGGATCGCGGGCTGGATCGTATTTCGCAACCGATTCAACATCGTCGATCTCTACCAGGCCAAAACAAGAAGGAACGCTTTCGTCAAAGGCGTCGTAACAATGTCTCCGCAGATATTGTCAGGCGAAGCCTTATCCAATATCTACTTCAATCTCGCAGCCAGTATGTCGCGCTCAGAAGGAGAAAAATCTGTGAGCGCGCTCCTGCAGAGCTTTCGTGAATGGGAAGTACCCGATGACCTGCTGTCCCATTTGGGAAACATCATTGCCGACCTTGACGATGTCGGAGAAGCCGCCTATCACCGGATGACCGACAATGCCGATCCGTTCAACAAGTTGCGTGTCCACTGCCGCATCGAGCCCACACCGGACCCGGATAGCCGGGTAACCTTGACTTCCGACCGGGACGCTCTGGGCATGAGACGGATCGACCTTCATTGGAAACCCGGAGATCTGGCACTGAAATCCTACAACCGAGGTGTAGAAATTCTTGCTCTGGAGGTCGGACGAACGGGACTGGGCCGGATGCAGGTGCAGCCGGCGGGTGACTCCGGCTGGCCGGATCGCTTTGAGCCGAGCGGACACCACATCGGTACCACACGGATGCACGCCGCTCCGGAAAAGGGAGTCGTAGACGCAAATTGCCGCGTACACGATATCGATAACCTTTACATCGCCGGCAGCTCCGTATTCCCGACTGCGGGATGCAACAATCCGACCCTCACTGTTGTTGCGCTTGCGTTGAGGCTGGCCGATCACATCAAAAACCGGAGCTGATTGCCGGCGCGCCGACCCGTATACGGCACCAGTCCAGGTCGCGTTGATTCGACGTACGGGTCAGGAGCCGGCTGTGTTGTATACTGAGGCGCCGTATTCAACACTAGAGCAGGTCTTCCAATGCCATTGTCGACACCCGGCGTAAGCCGCGAACTCATCCACGAACGGAAAATAACGTGCCACGGGTATCGCCGTGAGGACGGTTTGTGGGATATCGAAGGCCACCTCTCGGACACCAAGACCTATGGTTTTTCCAACATGGACCGGGGTACGGTGGAGGCCGGCGAACCGGTGCACGGAATGTGGCTGCGCATTACGGTTGACGATGAGCTGATGATTCTCCAGACGGAGGCAGTCACCGAATACGCCCCGTTCGACATCTGCCCGGGAGGCGCGACCGGCTTTTCAAAAATCCAGGGCATAAAGATAGGGCCCGGATTCCGCAGGGAAGTCGCTAAACTGGTCGGCGGATCTCTGGGCTGCACCCACTTGAGGGAACTGCTCGGACGCATGGCGACGACCGCGTTCCAGACCATCTACCCGATCAAGGCGAGAGAAATCGAGGGCAGCACTACTAAACACAGCCATCTGGTCGGCACATGCCATGCCTACGCCCCGGGCAGTGAAGTGGTGCGCCGCCTTTGGCCCGATCTCGAGGAAGCTTGAATCCTCAACTGGTTAGTGTCCGTCGAAAAACCACGTTATCCAGTGAGTCCATGTCGAGGATTTATTCTCGGTTTAGAAACTGAATTGCATGTTTAAACTGCATTTCTCCCCAGGATCCCGAGCGATGGCGCAGGACAGGCATTTCCAAGACACGCTGTTTTTAGGCAAATCCATAGGCTTCAATGTTTGCAATGCTCAAAAAGCATCCATAGCCGCCTGGTGAGAAATGCGGGTTAAAATCCTGATTGTATTTGGTTTTCTGGTTTCGTTTACGCACTGGTCTCCGGCTGATGACGAATCACCGCACGGTACCACTCGTACGATTGACTCTCTGATCGAACTTACCCGGGAATTGAATAAAGAATCCAGGATTGATCAGAATGGCAGACTTCTCCCTGTTCGTGAGAATGATCCCGGGCGTATTGCGAAAGGCGAAAAGCTATACCGGGAAAATTGCATTCAATGCCATGGCGAGAAGGCACGCGGGGTGCCGAACTGGCACCAGCGCGATGCTTCCGGCAACTTTCCGCCGCCGCCGCTGGATGGAACGGCTCATACCTGGCACCATCCTGAATCCCAGTTAATCGAGATGATCCGGACCGGTAGCAGCATAATGCCCTCGTTCGATTCCGAACTGAGCGCAGACGAGATTGGCGACATCATTCATTGGTTTCAATCATTTTGGCCTGATGACGTATATCAGGCATGGACGAGGCAAAACGCGGCGTTTGAGCAAACCAATAACTGACCTTTCTGATTTTTTCCGCTCGTACGGGCCGGCAATCGCAGCCGTGATCTGCCTGGTCGCGCATGCCGAAAGCGCGGAGCGATGATCCCCAGTACGGGCTCAGCCCGGCCTACGGCCCACCCGTGGCCCCCGAACTGGATCTGCCGGGCCTAGACGGAAAACGATATCGATTATCTAGATACTGCGGCAAATTCGTCTGTGTCTTTTTCTAGGCGACGTGGTGTCCGCCCCGCATCACGGAAATGCCGACGCTTCAAGAAGCTTGACACCACCTTGCGGATACGTGGCACATTCGAGCCCTGCCGACGAGCTATGTTATAGAGACGACGGGCCGAGTGGCTTACATCGAACTGGGGCCGGGGGATTTCAGCCATGACCATGTAATTTCAAGGTTATAGGAACTCATGGACACGGACGCGGATGAGTAATCTTGATTGTCGCTTTCGATGCTAAATACCGCCTGATCGGCAATGAATATCAGGGAACTTTGGGTCTTTGCATCACAAGAACGATGATCGGCAGCTACCAACCAAGTAACTGGTTTTGCTATTTCTTGATCATGTCAAGTTTCGGCAACAGCAGATTTAAACTGATGGCAACATCCCTTGCGTTGATTTTAGCGTTGCAGGGAGTAGCCATCGATGTGTTTGCAGCCGGCGGTCATTCCGAGGACACTGGGTGGACGGTACAGCACGATCCGAATTCTGATTGCCACGACAACGGTGGAGCACAACCTAATCATGCGGCATTTTGTCATGGTCAACACTGCGTGAATTTTTTTGCCGTGGGGCCCGGCCCGTTAACAATTGTCGACCGTAACCTTGTGCTGATGATACGCGATCAGCGCACCTGGCAATTGCAGGTCGACTGCCAGCCTCGAACTAAGCCACCCCGCATATCCTGATCTCGCGGGTCGGCCTCGCCGACCAACTAATTCAGAACATTCCCAGCAGGTAACTCTGGCCTGCCTTCCCAAGGCTAGCCCGCATTTCTCACCAGGCGGCTATAGAATCTCGTTAAGCATTGCAGACATTGAGGTCTATAGGATTTGCCCAAAAAACAGTGTGTCTTGGGAACGCCCATCCCGGCGCTGGCTGGTCCAGGCCCCGATGTACTTGGGCTTCATTCGATCCATAGCACCGGCTATGCATCTCACCGGTTCGACGCATCCTAAGCGCCTCACCCCTTCGGGGCTACCGCGAAAA
>JAHEIO010000139.1 GCA_024639325.1 Gammaproteobacteria bacterium | reverse complement strand
TCAATGAATTCTAGATTGCGTCTTTCTCGGCCTGGATGATGGCCGCCTCGTCGGCGGCTTCGGCTTCGGCGGCAGACGCGTCCAAACCCATCAACTCGATTTCCTTCGGAATCCGCAGCATCCCCGCGGCATTCAAGATCTTCGAGATGACCCATCCTGGAATGAATCCCAGAACGAAAAACATCACGATGGCACCCAGGAAATTACCCAGTGGATTGATGTGGGCGAATGTTTCGTCCGGCGACGAGGGGTATCCCCACAGCACGAACCCGCAGATCACGACACCGAAAAATCCGGCGTATCCGTGGACAGCGACGGCCCCTACCGCATCATCGACTTTCAACGTGCGTTCGACCCAGTAGTGCATCTTGTACATGAATACCACACCCGCGGCGGCGATGATCATGGCCTGGATGGGGTGATAGAGGTCATTACCGGCCGATGCCGCGATGATGCCGGCCAGTCCGGATGAGTAGGTCCAGAACGGATCCCCTTTCGAAACGAGGTATCCCATCATCAATCCTCCGGACAACGACATCAGGAAGTTTACGGTGATGGCGCTGAGCGTGGTCGGGCCCAGATAGATGTTGGTGGCGGAGAAGAACGTCCCGTCACCCGCCTGGACATCCCACATAGGCACATTACAGGCGACGTAAAATCCCCAGAAGCCGGTGTAGATCAGAAACAGACCGATGGTCACCAGCCACGGATTACGCGGATTGATATTACGCGGCGTGCCATCCGGCGCAAACTTCCCGATCCGTGGACCAAGCACCAGCAACACACCCAGTGCAAAGCCGCCTGCGATGGCGTGGATTACGCCACTGGCATAGGCATCGTGATAACCCCACAGGGCGACCATCCAACCGCCGGCGTGCCAACCCCAGGCCGCGTCGATGATCCAGAAAAAAGAACCGATGGCCACCGCCAGGATCCAGAAGCCCGACGACTTGATGCGCTCGATCACCGATCCAGATACGATCGATGCGGCGGTCCAGGAAAACAGCAGGAAGGCGGCCCAGAAAACTCCGTTGATGCGCGCCCAACCGCCATGGAGATCGTCCTGCCCCCCCATACTCGGACCCATGACCTGGCTCCAGGGTACGGCGTTCGGGGCTTCGACGACACCGCCGTTGATGAACGGCCCATTGGGCCATGCAAAATAGATGTACCAGCCAAAATAAAAAAATGTAACCGTGACCAGGGGAATCAGCATGGTGTTTTTCATTAAGGTATGCATGTGATTCTTGTGCCTGGAGACTCCGACTTCGTACATACAAAAGCCAACGTGAATCAGGAACATAATGACCACGGTGAGCCAGTAATAGAACTCGGTAAATATGATGCCTAGTGCGGTAAGCTCATTGTCCACTTCGTCCTCCCCCCTTTTCGGGTTTTATTGAATGAATGGAATTCACCATCTCGATCCCGCATCCCGGCCAAGAGCAAGATGATGGTTGCGGCTTAAGCCGGAGGACGCGCAATCGTTAGAGCCTCGCCATTACCTGAACTCTGATCGAGTGCCCATCTCGCGGTTCAGCTTCACAACGCGTATATTAGTCTTTATTTAATTCACGGGAAAGAGTTGAAAGATCCGTATATAAGACCAGTTTGGTACCAATATTCCAGGAAGCTTCCGACGCTGTCATTGATTTTGCCGGGGCTTGTAAAATATAGTTGTACCAATCTAATCTACATGGTCTATCGGCTTTTCAACAGCGAGAGTTTTATGTGCGGCATTGCGGGAATACTGTTCAAACATGATGCACCCCACCTGAGTACGGGGCAGGCCCTTATCGACATGCTCGACGGTTGCCAGCACCGCGGCCCTGATTCGACCGGTTTTGCGCTGTATGAGAAAGCACAAACCGGACGGTTGCGACTGCGCTTCTTTATTGGCGAAGGCGATGAGGCACGGGAGGCGGTGGCTCGAATCAAGAGGGCGCTCGGAGATCACCACGCCAGCATCGTGGAGGAAGAGATCATCGGTAACAACTACCGTGTCATCGTCGATTTCACCGGAAACCTCCAGACATTTTCATATTCTATAGAACGCGCTGCAAAAGTCATCTCCATCGGGTCCAGCCTGGAAATCGTCAAAGACGTCGGCACCGCGGACG
Source organism: Gammaproteobacteria bacterium (assembly GCA_024639325.1). GTDB lineage: Bacteria > Pseudomonadota > Gammaproteobacteria > Arenicellales > JAANXG01 > JAHEKE01. The sequence continues at coordinate 4,992 of JAHEIO010000139.1, read as the reverse complement.
ATGTCGACGGACGCTACCATGTTCATAAATTCGATGGCAGCCACGGGCTCGGCCACGTCCGGCTTGCCACGGAATCGGACGTCAAACCCGAAGCCTCGCACCCGTTCTGGGCAACGGGCTTCGCGGACATTGCGATCGTGCACAACGGGCAGATCACCAATTACTGGAAGATGCGCCGCAGGCTGGAACGCCGCAGCTTCGAATTCACCACCGACAACGACAGCGAACTCATTGCGGTGTACCTCGCGGACAAGCTGTCCCAGGGAATCAGCCTGCAAGAGGCGCTGCGGACCTCCATAGAAGATCTGGACGGCACTTTCTCCTTTCTGGTATCGACGTCTAACGAAATCGGCTACGCCAAGGACCGTCTTGCCGCAAAGCCCATGGTCATGTACGAAAACGAGGACCTGGTCGCGGTTGCATCCGAGGAAGTTTCACTCAATAAACTGTTTCCAGGCCACGCGCTGCAGACCCGCGAACCCCTCCCCGGCACCTATGCGACATGGTCACGATCGATCTAGCCCGGACGACGGTTCGCGATGCCAATGAACAAATCCGCAGCGTTGGCGAGAACGGCGAAAACGTAGAAGTCATCAATCCCGACGCCCGTCACCACATCGGCGTCGGGCTGACGTCCCCGATTACCGTGCATGTCAGAGGGTCGGCCGGCTACTTCTGCGCCGGACTGACGGATCAGGCAACGTTCATAATCGATAACAACGCCGGCTGGGGCCTCGGCGATAACATCTATTCGGGCACGGTTGTCGTCGGTGGCAACGCCGGGGCAATACCGGCGGTGGGTGTGCGCGGCGCCGAGATCATCATCAAGGGCAACATGGGCTCACGCGCCGGCCAGGTCATGAAAGCGGGAACCCTGCTTTGCGCGGGGAACGCCAACTTCATGGCGGGCTACATGCTGTACGGCGGCCGCATCATCATCCTCGGCGACTCCGGACAGCGCGTGGGCGAAGACATGACGGGCGGCGAAATCTTCGTCGGAGGCAAGGTCGAGGACCTTGGCAGCGACGCGCGGCTCACGGACATGGCCCGGGACGAAGACGACGGCATCCGCGAATTCCTTGACCGTTTTGAAATTCCGTTCAAAGGCGGCTTCCAAAAGATCGTCAATGCCGGAGAGAAGCTGCGCTACGGGTCATCCGAACGACAGATGCGCAGCATCCCGTTCTTCAGTTTTTCGGGAGGCTCATCGTACTGGAACTCCAAAGTCCAGGAAGATATTCACGTCAAGTCCCGGAGCGGACGATACCGAATACGCGGCTACGGCACAGCGCGCACGTTGCCCCACCTTACCGATCTTGGGTTTGCGAGGGAATTGCACGGCATCACCGATACCCAGGAACCGATCTCGAGAGTGAACATGTACACCGAAATCGGTGGTATCAACGGCGCCAGTCCGCTGAAACTGAGCATGCCGGTGATGGTGGCGCCGATGAGCTACGGTGCGCTCAGCCGATCCGCTAAGTACGCCATCGGCATGGCATCCGCTATGTCGGACATCGCAGAAAATACCGGCGAGGGCGGCATGAGTGACGCGCAGCGCAACGCCGCCAAGCAATTGATATTCCAGTGCCTGGGCGGCCGGCTGGGGTGGAATATCCACGACATGAAGCGCGCCGACGGTCTGGAGATCTACATTTCACAGGGTGCCAAACCCGGCCTCGGCGGACAGCTCATGGCTAAAAAGGTCACCAAAGAACTGGCCGAGATCCGCGGTATCCCCGAGGGCATCGATCTCAGATCACCCTCTCGCCATCCCGACATCCTTGGCGCCGATGATCTCGTCATCAAGATAGAAGAGTTTCGCGAGGCCACCGGGTATCGGCTGCCTGTCAGCGTCAAGCTGGGTGCAGGGCGGGTGCGCGACGATATCAAGATTGCGGTGAAGGATGGGTTTGACTTCATCGAACTCGACGGCATGCAGGGCTCGACCGGCGCCGGCAGCTCGGAAGTGATCGACTTCGTCGGCATCCCCACCCTGGCCGCGATCATAGAAGCCGAAGAGGCGCTGGCGGATATCGGGCGGCGCCAGGATACACAGATCGTCCTGATGGGAGGGATACGCGACGGTGTGGACGCCGTCAAGGCGCTGTGTCTGGGCGCGGACGCCGTTGCTTTTGGCACGTCGGTCATCATCGCCGGCGGCTGTATCGCCTGCATGCAATGTCATGTCGGGCAGTGCGTCACCGGCATCGCAACCCAGGATCCCAAGCACGAGGGTCGGTATCATCCCGAGGTCGAGGCGAAGAACATCCATCGCTTCTTCGAATCGGTTCGCTGGCAGATTGCGGCGCTCACCCACGCCCTTGGCCACGACGACGTTCGCGGACTGCGCCGGGACGACCTGGTTGCCCTGACGCCGGAGGCAGCCAGCATCACCGGCCTGCCTTACAAACCTGCATTCAGGGACGCACGCCGCGGCGCGCGGACCGCATAGATGGCTGTCTACGATATCAATCGGATTCTCATGCCGGACGTCCCGAGCGAGTACACCGACGACACGTCGGATGCTCACTACGTTCCCGCGCCATGCCAGGTTGCCTGCCCGGTGGGCACCGATGCGCCTTCGTACATTGCCTATATATGGGAAGGCAACGATGAACGAGCGTTCGAAGCCATAACCGCCACGAATCCGTTCAGCTCGATCTGCGGGCGCGTCTGCGATGCGCCCTGCGAACCTGCCTGCCGGCGCGCGGACAGCGATGGTCCGATCCAGATCCGCAATCTCAAGCGCTACGTCATGGACAAGCTCGGGGCCACATGGACACCGGATCCGATCCCCGTCACGCGTGAACAATCCGTCGGTATTGTCGGCGCCGGGCCGGCAGGATTGGTGGCTGCACACGATCTGTGCGCTGCCGGCTTCAAGGTCGACGTCTACGAGATGTCGGACCGGCCCGGCGGGATGATGGTCTGGGGCATCCCAGCGTTTCGGCTGCCTGCGGGCATCATCGACGAGGATATCGAACGCCTACACAAAAAATGCGCCGGTCTGGAGATTCACCTCAGCACGGCGCTCGGCAGAGACGTCACCCTGGATGATTTGAAGCAGCGCCACGACACCGTGCTGATCACCATCGGCTCCTGGTGGGGAAAGCCCATGGGGATACCGGGAGAGGAGGACGCTCGGGTCGTCGATGGCGTCGGTTTCCTGCGCAAGGTCAACGACGGCGACCGGCCGACACTGCCACACACCGTCATCGTGGTCGGCGGCGGCGACGTCGCCATGGACGCCTGCCGCGTCGCCCTGCGGCTTCCCGGGTGTGAACACGTGAAGGTAGTGTATCGCCGGGGGCCGGAGGATATTCCGGCCCGTCGTATCGAACTCGAAGGGGCCGTCGAGGAAGGTGTCGAGTTCGTGTACAACACACAGCAGGTTGCCGTTGACCGGAACGGTAAGGGTCTGGTGCTGAAATGCGTTCGCACCGAACCCGGCGAACCGGATGAGGACGGACGTCGCCGTCCCGTGCCCGTAGAGGGCAGCGAGCATTCAATCGAATGCGGCATGGTCATCGCAGCCGTGGGACAACAGGGAGAGTGCATTGAACTTGACCGGCGCGGCCTGATGGCAAAAGACCGCGTCCGGACCGAATGGGAGACCATGCGTACGCAGGATCCAAAAGTGTTTGCAGCGGGGGACGGCGCTTTCGGCGGTTCCACCATCGTCATGGCGATGCACCACGGTCAGCGTGCAGCGTACTATATCCGCCACGTCCTGGAAGGCAATGACAATCCTCTGCCCTATCGCACACCTTATCGTACACGGAAGGTACCGGTGGCGCAGGACCTCGAGTGGGAACTATTGCCGGAGCAACACCCCAGGTTTTTCGGCCTGGGCCAGAATCCGGTTGCGTTTCCCGAAATAGAGGAAACCTACAACCACGAAACGGCGAGAAGGGAAGCCGCGCGCTGTTACCGTTGCGATGCGGAAACGGGGTCCTCGGATTATTCCGTCAAGTGGCGTGAGCATATCTTCTCCATGGCGCGTACCAACCCGCTCGATACGAACAGAAACAATGCCATGCTGTCCCGCCTGCTGGAAATCCGAGACAATCCGGTTCCAACGGGGAAACCGGCCAATCTCGACGACATCGTTTTTCTGCCGGCGAATCTTTCCCGCCTGGTTATCGATCCGTACCGGGAAGCCTGCAAGGTAGATGTGACCATCGCGAACGGCGTGACCCTGACGCAGCCGTTCGTGGTCGCCGGGTTCAGCGATGCGCCCGCCGAGGTGCGACGATCGGTGTCCCGCGGTCTGTTGGAGACACACACCCCCTGGCTCGGGCGGAACCTGCTGTCGGACGGTGTGCGCTGGTGGCAGCTCCTTGACGCCGGCGATCAACCCGATGAGCGTGCGGAAGCCATCCTATATGCCGCAGGCCATTTGCCGGAAACGATCGAACGCAAGGATGGACGGAATGTCCGGGCCACAGGGCTATATGTATCGGATCGCGCCAAGCTCAGACCGGCTATCGAAACCGGACTCGAACGGAATTACGACATGCTTCTGCTCGACGGCACGGGCGCGGTGCTCGAACCCTGGCCTGAGCTGAGCGGCGCACCGGACTTTTCGATCTTGCGCGACGCGATAGCGATTTTGAGGGAGTTGGACAGGGAAGAGGAGATCGACCTGGTCTGGTTCGGCGGCGTGCGCTCCGGAACCGACGCTGCAAAATTGCTTGGTATGGGTGTGATGGCCGTCGTTCAGGGTGTCGCCATGGGCATAGCCGCCGGTGGTGAAATCCAGGGTGGCACCCTAGCCTTCAGCAGCAACTTCGACGACGAAGACAGAACCGCGGGCGTGGTCAACCTGATACGGGCAAACTCCGGCGAGGCCTCAATGATGGCGCGATGCACCGGGAAAACCGTCCTGCACAACCTGGAGCCCGAAGACCTGAGGGCGATCACGCTGGTGACCGCCCAGGACACCGGCATTCCATTGGTAGGTACGACCAAGCACGCGGCCCAGGCTGT
>JAHEIO010000055.1 GCA_024639325.1 Gammaproteobacteria bacterium | reverse complement strand
CAGCCCGGCGTTCAGCGGCACCTGTCCCGCGCCATCGCTCGGGATCCTGGTGAGAAATGCGGGCTAGTCGCAGGCAACGGATTGTTCGGTTTCTCCGAGGTACTGGCGTCTTCGTACAATATCGAGCGCTGATGCTCCGATATCACATGCTCGCTCAACGCTGAACACGTCCCAGACGTTGACCTGGCCATCGTCGCCGGACGTCGCAAAGTGCCTTCCGTCCGGGTGCAATGCTATCCGCCAACTGGCGTTATCATGACCCTGCCATGCTTCAGACAAACGGCGGCCGGTGAGGATATCCCAGAAATGCAGCTTGCCAGTGCGGTCGGTAACCAAAAGTGTGACACCATCCGACAGATAAGCAACATCGGTTGCGCCGCCTGTATGACCCGCATAGACCGCTTGTTGTTGGCCGGTTTGCAAGTTCCATAGAATTACCACTTCATCACTGGAGGCTGTCGCCAACAGCCGGTTGTCAGGGCTGATAGCGACGCTCCAAATTAAATTGTCGTCAGCGGCTATGATTCGTGTGACGGTTCCGCCACCAAGATCCCAGATCCTGGTTAATCCATCCGTAGCCGCAGTTACCAGAAAACTCTCGTCTGGGGATAACGCCATGCGCGTAATGCGTCCACTTCCACTGGGCAGATCACGTATTCGCTTACCAGTTTTTGCATCCCAAATACCTAACGCCGCCTCACCTGCCGTTACCAGCTGTTCGCCGCTTTTCGCGAAAGCAATGGACCAGACAGGGGTGTCGTGCGCTTGGACAGACCATATCTGGTTTCCGTCCAATGCATCCCAGAGGATGAGTCGACCATGCCTGTCAGCCGATGCCATTACATCGCCCCCCGGCGAAAATGCCACAGCCCATACCTGCTGGTCGTGCCCGCTGAGCTCCAATGGTTGCTGGCCGGACACGAGGTCCCAAATTTGAACGACGCCAGCATCATCACCCACGGCCAATCGGTCTCCATCCGGGCTGAAGGCCAAACCTTTGGCGGCTCGTCCTGTGACATGATGCCTGGGCGCCAACGGCGTTTTGACTCCTAAACTCCACATTCGTACCGATTGATCCCGGCCGAGGGTTGCAAGGACGGTATGGCTGCTGTTCGTCTTCGCATCGATAATCGATTTGCTGTGGCCGGATGTCGTAGTCATTGCGGGTTTGTTTCGTTCGACATCCCAGAGTTTCAGCGTGCCATCGTTGGTACCGCCAATTAGATAAGCTCCATCTCGGGTAAATTCGACTGCGCCGATGGAGTCCTCACCATCAAATGGCCGACCCAAGACACGTCCGCTAGGATAGTGGAACAGTTTTGATGTGCCATCGGTGCTGACCGTCGCAAAGCTGTCATGATTCGGGCCCATGACGATCGATCTGAAATTGCTGGTGTGTGCACCGCGAATCGGGTCGAACAACATTTTACGCGTTGTCAGGTTCCAACCGAAAATCGTGCCATCGCTATAGCCGGCTACCAGGTCGCGCCCGTTCGGACTGAATTCGACGCTGTTGAATTCATAAACCTCGCTCGCCAACACTTCGCCCGCAGACGACGCGTTCTCGGTATTCCACAAGCGTACGGTTCCGTCACCGCCCGCCGCCGCCGCCTGCGTACCGTCGGGATGAAAGCAGATTCCCATCACTACATCGCCCGTTTTGCCGAGAATTTTACTTTGATTGCCGAGTCCTTGGTCAACGGACCAGAGGCGGACGCTGCCATCACTACCGGCAGAGAGTAGCCGCCTGCCCCGCGGCCCAAACTCCAAATCCCTGATCCCACCGACATGACCATAGAGGCTGGGTCTTTTGGGTTGTTTGGTTGCCGTATCAATCAGATCTATGGTGCCATCGAGATGCCCTGTCGCAAGCAATGAGCCATCCGGACTGAGTGCGATGGTTATTGCGTCCCCCACCGCAATGGGGCTTCCCAGTAAATGCACGTCGCTCATTGCCAATTCCTGACGTGCCCGGAGCATTGCCGCCCTGGCCTCAAAAGACGGCGGGTTAACCTCTCTGCGCTGCGTCGCTTCCGCTCCCAGAACAAGCGCCAATAGCGGATCCTGACCCACAAGGCCATGAGCTACGGCACCCAGTGCGCCGGCAAACTTCTCATGCGCCTCGATGGTCGCCAACGCGGCCGTTTTTTCATTCTGCTGGGCTTTTTGAAAAGCTAAAAACGCGGCTACAGACGCAGCGGTCGCGCCAATGCTGAGGAATGAAAGAACAATCATGGCGAGTCTTCTTTTGTTTCGCGCGCGGCGTTCTATCTCCGCCACGGCCGCCTCGGCCTTGGCTTTGGTCTCCGCTGACTTATGCAGGAATTCAAGTTCCAGCGCGCCAAGCTGATCAGAATTCCGATCACTCCACTCAAGTGCGGAGAGTAGATGAGTCCCCCGGTAGAGAAGATCGGGGTCCTGGTTCTCGGCGTTCCATTCAGCTGCCGCATAACTTATCCGCTGCCGCGTGCGTAAGTCATCGCGTGACTGCTCGATCCAAGTGCGCAATCGTGGCCAGATCCTGATTAATGCTTCATGGGCAATCTGTACGGTCGTGTCATCGAGTGTTAACAACCTGACTTCGGTCATGCATTCGATGACTTTGTGTATAACTTCAGGCTGGGGGTCGTTGTCTATCTCGGAGCGGCCGAGTATTCGGCGCGTATCAGGCTTGCTTTCACCCGGCGTCACCAGGCGGAGAAAAAGTCGCTTGGTGGCTTCTCTTTCAACGGCGTCAAAACGATTCTCGTAGGTTGACTCGGCGGTCTGGCTGATGGCGCCAACTACACCACCTGCTTGACGAAACCCCTCCAAAGTCAGAGTATTTCCGCGGCGCCGTGCCCAGGTTTCGACGAGCGCATGTGCAACCAACGGCAACGAACCCGTCTCGCTTCCGGCTTCGTCGATGATCGCGTCCGCCAACTCGTTTTCCAGGGAAAGCCCGGCACGCCGTGCAGGGTCGGTAATGGCACGTCGAAGTTCGGCGCGAGACATGGGTCCAACCAGGACCTGGTTATCGGTTATGCGCTCCGCCAGCCAGGGGATCTGTGCGCACGCGCCATAAAAGTCGGCTCGAATCACTATCACGATCCGCACGCTGCTGTGCGCCGGGTCCGTCATCGCTGAAAGCGCTGTGATGAATTGCGCGACCTGCCCCTCGGGCGCCAGCGTGAACAGTTCCTCGAACTGGTCGACGCAAAGCAACAAAGGTGATTCCTGGCCCTGCTGTTGGTCTACACCGAGATAGCGCGCCATGCCCGGGTGGGCGAGCAGATCATCAATGGATATGGGGGTGCGGTCGTCCGGTGTGAAACTTTTTAGCTGCAGATACAACTCAGCCATTGGGTCCCGCCCCGGTGTAAAAAGGGCCAGTCTCCATGAATTGCTGTGCGGTAGCGCCCCTGCCTGCAGTGCCGGAATGAAGCCCGCGCGAACAAGCGAAGACTTGCCGCTCCCGGATGGTCCCGCCACGACCATTACTCGATTCGATTGAATTCGTCGAACAAGTTCGTCGATCAAAAATTCACGTCCGAAAAAGAACCTTGCATCTTCGGGTTGATAAGCGGCTAAGCCTTTGTAAGGGCACGGTGCAGATGCTGGGGTAAGCCCGGTTGGTCGCTCAAATGCTGCTTGATGGGTTTGATGTGAAACAGCCTGATAAACGGCGGACTGCCAGGCGTAGATATCGCTGAATCGGCGCTGCGGATCGAAGGCCATGCCCTGTTTGAAGAAATCGTGCCAAGGCAAGGGCAGTTCATCAATTTCTCGATCCACTTCTCCCGGCCGTGGAGGTTTACTGCTTGTCATCACCTGCCATAGCACGGCGGTTGCAGCGTATATGTCCGCCGATGGGGTAATTGCCGCATCGGCGTCCTCTTGTTCGGGCGCCTGGTATAGGGGCGTACCTGCTACAATAGTCGCCATCCTTGCCGAGCCAACCAGATCCTTCGCAATTCCCAGGTCGCCAAGCAGTATTCGTTCATTGGTATCGACTAGGTTCGGCGACGTGGGGGGTAGGTTCGTGGTGGCCTTGTCTACGGATCCTTCCTCAGGCATACGTCTTGCAAGTTGGAACAGTACGTTCGCCGGTTTTACGTCCCGATGCACAACACCCGCTTCATGAAGTGCGGACAGGCCGTCGCTCAAAGCGTCGACCAGCAGCGTAATGCCCTGGGGATCGCGTGCGTTTGAAAATCGGTCGAGGCGTTCCGCCAACGTGCCCCGGTCGGCAAAGTCCATGACAAAATATGGACAACCGTCATTCAGCCTGCCGACATCATGCACGGTAACGACGTTCGAAGATCTTATGCGACGCAGAAGGCGCGCTTCTTCCAAGAATCTATTCTGAATATCCTCGTTGCGCGCAAGATCCTGGTAGAGGATCTTGATCGCAACGAAGGATTCGAGTTCTTCATCCCAGGCCCGAACGACCAGGGCAAACCCACCTCTCGCTATTTCATCGCGAACCGCATATCGGCCGACGTGAGACGGGAGAATCATTCACGTTTAGACGAGTGCTCTCAAAATCGATCGGCGGCACTTACGCAGTGAAACTTCTTTACGTCGAGAATATTGTGATCACGGTTTGCGGCACTAACGCAGATCGTGGTTGCCGCCTCCCTGACACTCGTTGAGGCGGCACCGGTGGTTATGTAGGTTGGATAGGCATCGTGCCGGTGCCATCGTCCCTGCGTCACCCCGTGAACGGTCTCGGCATTTCTACCGACCTGCTCGACCGTATAGTTCTCGAGCCACCATACGTGAAAATGGTTTTTCGAATTGTCGGGAGTAAAATTGGCATCGAATGTCAGTTCCAGCTCGTCCCCCGAACGCTCTATGTTGGTAATTTTGACTTCGCAACCATCCACCGGACATGCGTTCGGAAGCATATCAGCCGCCGCTGTTACGCCGAGGCCCATGGTAAAAATGATGACGCCCAATACGGTTTCGAAAATCCGAGCTCGATCCAAATGACTGGTAATCTTGACTGGGTACATTATTATTTCTCCTAGAGTCGGGGGTGCGAGAATAACTCCCCTTTTTTTCGAAATCGAGAGCCGTTGGTCTTGTTTTTGAGATTGCTCCCGTAATTGTGGCAGATCTTACCATGTCCTGTAGCCAATATAATCGACGCGCTCCGCATCATTGACATCTCACACCCCGGCTTTGCCGAGGTTCAGCGCAGTGAAAACGAAATAGGCGCCGTAACTGACAATTCATCCATTGCCAGATCACCGGGTATTGGCGGCATCGGGGCGGCGCGTTGAACCATCGCGTATGCCTCGTCGTCTAGCATCCGAAATCCGGAGCTGCTGACGATGCGGTGATCGAGCAGTCTGCCGTCTTTGTCGATGACGAACTCGATCTCGACTATTCCTTCTTGACCGCTTCGTTTGGCACGGCTCGGATAACGCTTGTGTTTACTCAACCACGTTGCCAGGTCCGCATAGTAGTCTTGAGTCGGGCCGGAACCACCGTCGTCTGAGACACCTTGCGGGTGACTGGCGGATCGACCGGTGTTGCCGCCGGAGTAAGCAACGGGATCCGCCGCGGGCACGGCGCTACCGGATCGGGATCGAACGATTGACCCGGCCAGTTCAGTTTCGACGACCTCGTTGGCTTTGATGGTGCCTGCGGCGGCGTGTGGAACAATTGTCTCTGCGGCGAGCTCGACATCTTCGACCTGAGGGGCCAGTGTCACATCTGATCTCGTGTCGGCCGCGTCCAGCGCATCGGGAATGTGCGTCGGCCGCGGTGGCGCAACCATCACATCAGAACCGCCCTGTATCGACGTCAAAGCATAGCCAGATCCGTCGAGAGCGCTTTCCATGGGCGTTTCCAGCGCGGTTGCGGTGGCGGCGGCCGAACCCAGTTGTACGGAGACCCCGTCATAGCCCCTTGTTCCGGCGCCGCCTGGAGCATAGATAACGTAGGCAATGAGCATGTGAAGGGCCGCGGAGAAACCCAGCGCGGCCATCCAGTGAATCGCGCGGATTTCCATCACCGGACCTTATCGGTAGCCAGCGACAGCCGCACCACGCCAAGGCTGCGAAGGATATTCATAATTTGATCCAATTGTGCGACTCTCATGTCGCCATCCGCCTTGATGGTGACAGCGGATGCCGTCGGTGCTTCATCCCTTTCTATCTTTAACGATATCGCCTTCGATAGCGCTGTCAGGGGAATAATTTTAGAATCCACCGCAACTCGGCCATCCGATCCGATCAACACTACGATACCATCAGGTTCGACCGCCGCCGCACGGGTCGATGACGGCGGGTCGACTTCGATCACAGCCGGCGGGGTGATGCGGCCCATGATCATGAAGAAAACCAGGATCAAAAAGACGATATTGATCAGCGAAATCAGATTCTTATCGCTGTTGGGGCGCCCCGCACGTCGGGTGAATCGCATGGGATGAACGACGTCCTCTCAGCCAAGTGTAAGGCTGACCACGCCCAGCTCGCTAAGCCGGTCCAGGACGTCTATCAGCGCCTGCAGGCGCACATCTCCGTCTGGATGCACGACGATCGCCTGGGCGGGATTGACGTCGAGGTAAGCGCTGATCTCGTGGTCGAGGGTTGTTTTGTCGATTCGCTCGTCGACCAGAGAAAAGCGCCCGTCTGCGTGCACGCGCAGAAATACGGCCGACGTCTGATCCTGCACCCCCGCGCTTGTTTCGGAAGAGTTCAGCTCCACGCCATTGAACCGGTTCAGATCGGATGCCAGCATGAAAAACAGAAGCAGGATGAACACAACATCGATGAGCGGGGTGAGGCTGATCGATGGGTTTGCGACGCGTGTCAGGTCAAGTCGCACTTTTCAGGGCTACCGGTTGGACAGGGTTTGCCACTTCTTCCGGCGGGGAGTGCAAGCTGCTGGTGAAAACCTGCGTTACCGAGCTCTCCATGAGACGCTCATGCCGCTCGACCCTGCGATCCAGCCAGTTGTGAGCCAATACCGACGGAATTGCGACGGCAAGACCAATCGCCGTGGTCAGCAGGGCAAGCCATATTCCACCGGAGAGTACGCCGGGGTCCACCTGGTTTCCCGCCTGTTCGAGTTTCTGAAATGCATTGATCATTCCCAACACCGTTCCGAGTAGTCCGAGCAGCGGGCTCAGCGTAGAGATCACTTCCAAAGGTCGCAGATAGCTGCGCAGCGCATCCAGCATGTCGAGCGCGACACGCTCCAGTTCTTCTCGCAGTGTTGCCAGGTCCGGTTTCCGGGGGTACATGCCGGTCATGGCCAGGCGGACGAGTTTTGCCACCGGTTGACCGTTGTCAGTCAACGCATCGATGGCTTGCTGGTATTCACCTTTTCGCCACAGCGCGAGCGCGCTGTTCACCCGGTGCTGATCGTTCAGATCGAGCCTGTGAAACTGGTAAGACTTGACGGCGACAATGGCGACCGCTGCAATAGAGAATATAAGCAGCATGGCCACGACGGGCCCGCCGGTACCGCTAATGAGTTCGAATTCCATCATCTATGCAAGAATATTCAATCAGATCCCCGGTACCATAAAATAACCCGAATGAAACCAATAGAAAACCAATATCTGCCGGTATGAGTGGAACTCGAACGCGGGCGGGATGCCTTCCGCCCCGCGTGGTGCACCCTGCGGCCGAGGGTAGGCCAGCTATTCGCGCAGTAAATTGAGGGTAAACTTGGCAACCAGGAGCATAATCACCGACTGATCGATAATGGCGACCATCAACTACGATACACGTTATCCCGGCGTATCTGATCTGAAAGCAAAAGCGAGACGGCGCATACCAAAGTTCGCGTATGACTATATCGATACCGCCATAGACTGCGAAATCGCCAAGCAGCGAAACCGGGAATCGTTTCACCAGACAAAGCTCACCCCACGCTATCTGGCCGATGTGACCACCGTGGACATCTCCGCCGAGGTGTTCGGCAGGCGCTACGCCATGGCGATTGGCGTTTCACCGGTTGGTCTGGGTGATATGATGTGGCCCGGTGCTGAAATGGCGCTGGCCGTTGCCGCACAGAAAGCCAATATTCCCTACGTGCTGAGTACGTTCAGCACCACTTTGATGGAGGACATCGCGGAGGCTGCTCCGGATGTGTGCTGGTTTCAGTTGTACGTGCCAAAAACGCTTGAGGCGACAAAAGAGCTGATTTCCCGCGCCAAAGCCGCGGGGTTCAAGGTGCTGGTCGTTACGCTGGACATCCCGGTGGGTGCCAAGCGCAATCGAGAACTGAAAAACGGGCTCAAGCTGCCTTTCAGTTTTACCCCCAATATCCTGTGGCAGAGCATGATTCATCCGCGGTGGGCCATCGAACAGCTACGCCGGGGTTTTCCCGATTTCGTCAACATGCAGCGCTACAGAAAGGACCCGGATCAGGGTCTGGCCAATCTTGTTTCGGAATTCACCATGCCGGGCGTCACCCTGGAGCGGATCGGCGAAATCCGCAGACTCTGGGACGGCCCGCTAGTTCTCAAAGGCATTCAATACGAACAAAATGCAATCGACGCCATGAACGCCGGGGTCGACGGGATAGTCGTCTCCAATCATGGCGGCCGGCAACTGGATGCGGCCCCATCATCGGTGGAGTCGCTCAGAGCCCTGCCGGACGAGACCAGAAAAAAAATGACGATCATGATCGACAGCGGTGTCAGGACGGGGCTGGACGTCGTGCGCGGCAAGTCGCTGGGTGCGGAATTCGCTTTCTCCGGACGCAGCTTTTTCTACGGGGTGGGGGCCATGGGCGCCAAGGGAGCCAATCAGGTCATCGAGATATTCCGGGATGAGATCACCCGGACGCTCCAGCAGCTTGGTTGTGTTTCGTTTGACGAGATGGACGCCACCTGGATATGCGGCCAGTAGGCCAGTCGGACCACCAGGAAATGTTGATGATCACCACCAGGGTTGTTATGCAATGGAGTACATATTATGAACGTTAAAATCGATATCGAAATGACCCCCGAAGAGCTGAGAAGGTTTTTCGGCTTGCCGAATGTCGGGGACATGCAGGATGCCATCATGAGTCAGATGAAACAAACCATCCTGGACAAGATGAGCGAACAGGGACTCCCGGAAATTCAGGCGGGATTCGTCGAGCAGTCGTTCAAGGCCATGGAGGCCTATCAGAAGATGTTCATGGATGCGCTCGAGCAGTCGAGCGGTAACAAGGATGAATGATCCTGGCGCAACATGCAGGCTAATCTGGCGCATTGGCCATGAAAGTCCCGGGTGGCGGCGTAAGAGCGGCATAAAACAACTGCTTTTTTTAGGAAACTGGCCCGGAAACGGCTGTCGGGACCGTAATCTCGGCTGCGAAATTATTGTTGGTATGCAATGTAGGGATCAGTCGTCAATATCCACTGGTTTTGGATCTGATGCTTGACCCTGGCCGACCAAATTTCCGTATACATAGCCCGGTGTGTTGACGAGGCGAGGCAGGAGCTTGCCGGTCAATCTTTCCGTATCCGGGTACAGGTTTAAGAGCAACGCACCGTCAGACGATTCACCCCGCAGCACCGCAGCCCCGGCACTGGTGCGGTCGTGAAACTCTGCCGCAAGGGATACGCCGCGCTCAAAACCTTTGATCCAGATGACCGAGAACAGTATCAGCGTGACATAACGCAAAATGCGTCCGCCCCATAGTAAGCGGCCAAAGTCAAACAGCATCATTGCCCAGGCGATGTAGAGGAGTACATAGAACCTTAGGTAGTGTGGATTGGCGTGGTCCTGAAAACCGCCGCGCCCGATCCAGGTCGCCACCCATACAGCCAGCCCCCATGCCAGCAATAGTACATACGGTTTTACGATGAATACGCGATAATGGTTCAGGCACAGCCAGGCAGTAGCCAGCAGCAGGGGCAGGATTATCAAGACGAACAGAGCTGTCTCCCACATCGGTGGCGTGATCACCCGCAGTAGAAACTTGACGGACGCCATGCTCGTCGGAGAACCCAGGCTTAGAGCGCTGTCGAGATATCCCCGTGTAATGCCGTGCTGCACCCACACCAGCAGGCCGGTGCTGACCGCCATCACCAGTGCGAATAGATGCCGCCGATCCCTGAAAGCCGCAATGAGTGCCCACGCCGGGCCCAAAATCAGGCCGGTGCTGTGAGTGGCCGCCGCGCAAAGCCAAAGCAGGTAGCTTAAGAACAATCGATAGCGGTTTCTGTCAGGATGAAGATAAAGTGCAATGGCGAACAGACTGAAAAACAAGGTCAAGCCATATTGAATTGCAAACCAGGTGTTGGTGTATGTTGGAAGAACGGCCGGCCACCAGAACAGCGCCAGTACCAGCCACCATTGCCAGAGCTTCTTCGATGTGGTGTCATTTCCGGGCACAAGCGGAAGACCGAGGATGCGCAACAGTAGCCCATGGGAAATAGTACCCAATAGCAGGGTCACGGTCAGTTCGACCATAAACACGTTCATGCCACCGACAGCGTTGCTCAAATAAACGAACAACTTTGGCAGGACCATCATCGCTTCCGTAGATGGCTCGAACAGATATCCGGACAGCGAGACCAGGTTAGTCGGCGTCACATCCGTGCTGAAAAAGACTATATCCCAGTAATCAAAGCGCGGAACCTCGAATCGATACTTCAACACCAGGCTCACGAACGCCGTGCCATAGAGAAGTGCGCCCATCAGATTGAATCGAAGTGTCGTCATTCAGCCCTGAACAGGCACGCCAAAGCCCTTGTTTCGCTCGCGCAGCGTCGCCTGAGGCAGATCACGCCGTCCACGAACTTGATCCCCAACCCGCATTTCTCACCAGGCGGGCTAGTCCAAAAAGCATTTGGAAATGACCCATAAGCCCCACGCATTGCAGCGCTTTGTGCTGGAAACGCTGCCAGTGTATGCAACGTTCTTCACCCGCTTCTGGACGCAAAGCGGGCTACAGTTTCTCCATCGCTACTACCATATCCCGTATCGCGTTGCCGTCCCCGCAGGCCATGATCTTTTCCGCTTCGTCCGGCAATCGCCTCAGATCAGCCTCCAGGATCTTTCTCTTGACCTCCGGTATTGAGGTCGGGTCCATGCTGAAGATTTTCAATCCCATTCCAAGCAGCAATTTGGTGTAGCGGGCGTCGCCGGCCATTTCTCCGCACATTGTCACTGGAATTCCGGCTTTTTCACCTGCATCTATGGTGAGTTTAATCAATCTCAATACGGAGGGGTGGAGGGGATCGTAGAGATAATTCACCGTATCGTCCACGCGATCGATGGCCAATGTGTACTGTATGAGGTCATTGGTCCCGATGGACAGAAAGTCCAGCCTGCGGGCGAACAGGTCTGCGGAAACGGCCGCCGCCGGTACTTCCACCATGCCTCCAATCGGTATTTCTTCGTCGAAGTCCTCACCGCGTTGTCGCAATTCCTCCTTTGTCTCGGCAATCATGTCGAACACCTGATCCAGTTCATTCAGGCTCGACAACATCGGAACCACGACCTGTACGGGGCCGAGTGCGGACGCCCGAAGAACCGCCCGCAACTGCGGCTTGAACAATCCTGGTTCGTGCAGGCACAAGCGAACGGCGCGCAGACCGAGGGCCGGGTTCGTCGGGTCCTCGCTGCGCCCGCCGTCGACCTGTTTGTCCG
The DNA here is from genome assembly GCA_024639325.1 of Gammaproteobacteria bacterium. GTDB lineage: Bacteria > Pseudomonadota > Gammaproteobacteria > Arenicellales > JAANXG01 > JAHEKE01. Next base: position 13,803 of record JAHEIO010000055.1, on the reverse strand, counting down.
CTCCCAGATCCAGCGTGCGAATGGTGACGGAGCTTTTCATACGCCTGACGACCTGGCTGTATGCGGAAAACTGTTCCTGTTCTGACGGGGGCTCGGTCCGATTCATGAATAGATACTCGGTGCGAAACAAACCGACGCCCTGGGCCCTCGACCGCTGCGCCGCCCGCATGTCGTCAGGCAGCTCGACATTAGCCAATAGCTTCACGGTCTGACCGTCCCGCGTCACCGGCTCCGCGTCTCTTAACTCGTCGAGTTCCCGTTTTCTCCTGATTACGTAGGCCTGACGTTCTCTGTACCTGTCCAGGACACCCTCGTCGGCTCCCATGACGATGGCGCCGCGCTTGCCGTCAACGATTACCACCTCGTCGTGCCGGATGTATCTGGTCGCTCCGTGCAGGCCGACCACGGCCGGGATCTTCAGGCTGCGGGCGAGAATGGCCGTGTGCGAGGTCGGCCCGCCCAGATCGGTAACGAATCCCATTATGTTCTGGTTTTTGAACTGTACGGTGTCGGCGGGGGACAGATCGTGGCTGATCACCACCCTGCCCTCGAGTTGCCCCGGGTGGGCTGTGGTGCTTTGCTTCGGGATGTGCAGCAGATTGTCCTGGATACGGCTTGTGATCTGGCGGACGTCGTTCTTCTTTTCCCGCAGGTACGGATCCTGCATGCGGTCGAAGGTGTCTACGAGTGCTTTGCTGTGTTTACGCAATGCCCATTCCGCGTTGCAAAGCTTTTCGCGAATTGTCTCGGCGGGCTGCTGTTCGATGAGTGGATCTTTGAGCATCAACAAGTAGACTTCGATGAAAGACTTGCTCTCGGGCGGTGCGTCAGCCGGTATCTGCGACTCTATTTCCCGCAGTTGAATTCGGGTGTCCTCTAGGGCTTTTTGAAACCGATCCACCTCGGAACCGATCTCCGACGCCTGAATACTGTATTGGGGGATTTCCACGGCGGAACGCTGCATTACGAACGCGCGTCCGATAGCTATGCCTTTACCGATACCCGCACCGTACAGCGTAAGCAACTATTCGTCCTCACCAAATCTGGATAGAAACAGTCGAACTATGGAATCGACCGCGGTCTTTTCATCGACACCGTTGACCTTTAGCTGCAACCTGGTGCCTTGGGAGGCCGCAAGCATCATGATTCCCATGATGCTTTTTGCGTTGACTTCCTGTCCCTCCCGGCACAGCATAATCTCACTTTCGAAGCTTGATGCTTCTTTGACCAGCCTGGCCGCGGCGCGGGCATGGAGTCCGAGCTTATTTATCACCTCGATATGTTGCTCGATCAATGCGTTTAGCCGTCGAGTTCGCGATGGCGGACCTGGACGTTCAGGTCGTCGTCCTCGAAATGTGTTGCCAGGTTGTCGGCAATATAAACGGATCGATGCTGGCCGCCGGTACACCCGATGGCAACGGTAATATAAGTCCGGTTCTCTGACTGAAAATTTGGCAGCCAATTTTCCACGAATTCCTTTATGTCCTCAATCATACGTGTGGCATCGTGTTTGCTCTGGAAGTACTCGATCACCTTCTGGTCTTTGCCGGTTAGGTCTCGGAGTTCGCTGTTCCAGTACGGGTTGGGTATGCAGCGTACGTCGAAGACAAAATTCGCGTCACTGGGGGGGCCGTGCTTGTAACCAAAAGATTCGAAAAGTAGCGTCAGCTTCGAGTCACCACGGGCACCGGCGAAATCCCGCACCAACATCCTGAGCTTTTGTGGCGTGGTATGACTCGTATCGATGATCCAGGTCGCCGCCGTACGCAGGGGATGCAGTAGTTCTCGCTCCCTTCGTATACCTTCTATGAGGGCGGTTTCGCTGTCCGTTAACGGATGCCGGCGGCGGGTTTCACTATAGCGGTTTATCAGCACGCCTTCATCCGACTCGAGAAAGAGTATCTCGTAGTCGAGCCCGCGGCTCATGATTTCCGTCAGCGTATCCGGCAGAACCTCCAGAAATCCCCGGTTCCGAGAGTCTATGCCGACCGCGCAGCCACTGAAGTCGGTGTCGGCCGTCGCGGAGAATTCCTTCGTGAAAGTCGGCAACAGGATCGCCGGCAGGTTATCGATACAGTAAAAGCCAAGATCTTCCAATGCCTGAAGTGCGATTGATTTGCCGGAACCCGACAAACCGCTGACGATGAAAAAACTCATCCGGGCTCGCTAACCGGCGCTAGGGACGTCGGGACCGATAGCCGCTTTCCCGAAGGCGGGCGGCCTTAGGCGGTCCACGTCGTCAGAAGATCAAATACTTCCTGGTTATCGTTTGCTGAGATTACTTTGTTTCGGATCATTTCGTCATCAAACAAACGGGCCAGGTGAGCAAGGATTCTTAGGTGCTGCTCATTGGCCTGGGCCGGCACCAGCAATCCGAAGGCCAGTCTAACCGATTCGTCATCCACGGCACCGTAGTCGAGCGGGTTTGCAAGCACCACGACCGCGCCGATTACGTCGTCCAGCCCGTTTATTCGCCCGTGGGGCAGCGCTACACCCTTTCCTATTCCCGTACTACCCAGCCGCTCCCGCTCGATCAGGGTCTGGAGGACTGTTTTTCGGTCCAGCCGTGCTCTTCCCTGGAGCAGGAGCGATGTAATTCTCTCCATCAGCCGTTTTTTACTCGACAGCTGGCACCCGGTATCGATTCTGTCAACGGTTAACAAATCGGCAAGTTCGATTTCTCCCGGCATCGGAATTCGTGCTGCCTCGGTCACTTTAACTTTTGTTCCTTTAATGCTCCACCGTTACGGTGGTGGTTGGTGGACTTTTCCTTGTGTTTTCGCACCTGGCTGTCGAGCTTGCGCATCAATTCGTCGATCGCGGCGTACATGTCCGCCGCTTTTGCGTTGGCGTGAAGTGTAGCCCCTTTCGTGTTGATGGTGGCCTCGGCCACGTGACGGGTTTTTTCGACATGCAGTACCACTGTGGTGTTCGTTACATTATCGAGGTGCCGCTCAATCCTGCTCATTTTCTGAGTTACGTATTCTTTTAGCGATGGAGTGACATCCATTTGCTGACCACTTATGGCTATTTGCATATCGTATCTCCAATATCGTAAAGGTGGATTTTTAAACTGGCATTTCTAGATGCCTATGCGATTGTTTTTCTTTGGCTGGATGGTGGGATGTTCATGTTTTCCCGGTATTTGGCAATAGTGCGCCTGGCGACGTTGATACCTTGTTTCGCCAGCAGCTTGGATATGTAACTGTCGCTGATGGGTTTAGCGGAAGGTTCGCTCTCCACTAGATGCTTTATCATATTACGGATCACCGTTGATGAACAGGTTCCCCCGTCGGAGGTTCCAACGTGGCTCGAGAAGAAAAACTTGAGTTCAAACACGCCCCTGGGAGTCAGCATATATTTCTGGGTCGTCGCCCGCGAGATCGTCGATTCGTGCAGATCCAGCGCGTCCGCAACGTCGTGCAATACCATCGGCTTCATCGACTGTTCACCGTGTTCGAAAAACTCCTGCTGACGTTCAATAATGGTTCGCGCCACCCTTAACAAGGTTTCATTGCGCTGATTGATGCTCTTGATGAACCAGCGCGCCTCCTGAAGGTTGTTCTGAATGTACTTCTTTGCAGCGCTTCCGTTGTTCTGGCCGAGCAGCGCCTGGTAGGCACGATTGATCCTGATGCGCGGGAACGCCTCACCGTTGATTTCCGCGCGCCACTCGCCCTGGATTTTCTTGACGATGATATCCGGTACCACGTAGTCCGGCTGCGCAGGAGCCACGGAGTTACCGGGGCGTGGATGCAGGCTCTGTATCAGTTTTATCGCCTTGCTCAGGGAGTCGTCATCGAGCTTCATCAGGCGTTTGATCTGTGGCATTGCCCGGCTGGTCAACAGGTCAAAATGCCGATCGATCAACGCGCAGGCATGTGCGACATGATCCAGGTCGTGGTCGAATTGACGGAGCTGGAGCATCAAGCATTCCCTCAGGTCCCGGGCGGCGACGCCTACGGGGTCAAAATTCTGGATCTGATGCAATGCGGCTTCGACTTCGTCGATTTCCACCTCGACGTTTTCACCGGCAAGCGTCGCCACGATCTCCTCAAGCGGCGACTTGACGTACCCGTCCTCATCGATGGCATCTATCAGGCCGATGGCAATTTTGCGATCCGTATCCGAAAAGGGGGTCATGCACATCTGCCAGAGCAGGTGGTCCTTCAAAGTGGTGGGCCTGGAATTCCGGTCTTCGAACTCGGCGGCGCCTCCCTCATTCCTTATTCCGGTAATGTGAGACTCGAAGTGCTCGCTCCACTCCCCCATCTCGGATTCTTCACTGAACTCGACGTTCTGGTCCGCAGATGTCATGGAACTCTCGTCATCAGCGGCAGATTCCCGCCCGCCTTCTTCGGGTGATTCTGTGGTCGTATCAGACGGGACGTTTTCCGATTCCGCATCAAAATCCGCGTTGGCCTCGTCGCTCGGTTCTTCGAGCAGTGGATTTTCTTCCAGGGCCTGCTGAATTTCGGTTTTAAGATCGATAGCCGACAGTTGTAGCAATTTGATTGCTTGCTGCAGCTGGGGAGTTATGGTGAGGCGCTGTCCCAGTTTAAGTTCTAGGGACTGCTTCATGTTGGAACAAGTCTGTTCAGATGCAAAAAACTTAACTCCCTGTCTGATCCGGTTGAATTCGTCTCGTCTTCTACTTCTTATTCTAGCAAATCCTGGCGATCATATTGCACCGAGGAAAACCGACAAAGTGGAGGGCAATACGATAACCGCTGGATTACAGACGGAAATTCGATCCCAGATATACCTCTCTTACCTCGGGGTGGTGAAGGATTTCCTGAGGCGTGCCGGCGGTCAATGTCCGGCCCTCACTCAGAATATATGCCCGGTCGCAAATTCCGAGCGTTTCTCGCACGTTGTGGTCCGTGATCAGTACCCCGATACCGCTGTCCCTCAGGTATGCAATGATCTGCTGAATGTCCCCCACTGATATGGGGTCGATGCCTGCGAACGGTTCGTCGAGAAGGATAAAGAACGGTTGCAGCGCCAGCGCCCGCGCGATTTCCACGCGGCGTCTTTCACCTCCGGAAAGGCTGATTCCGGTGGCGTGGCGTTTATGTTCGATGCCGAATTCTTCGAGCAGAATATCCACCCGGTGGAGCCTGTCTGCCTTGGACAGTGTTCCCTGTGCCTCCAGTACGGCCTCGATATTCTGTTCAACCGACAATTTTCGAAATACCGACGGTTCCTGAGGAAGATATCCGATGCCAAGGCGGGCGCGCTCGTGCATTGGTAGTTGCGTAATGCGTTGATCCTCGAGATAGATCTGGCCGCTGTCTGGGCGTATGAGGCCGACAATCATATAAAAGCAGGTAGTTTTTCCGGCGCCGTTGGGGCCCAGTAGGCCAACCACTTCGCCGCTATTGACATTCAAGTTGACGTGGTCGACGACGTTGAGGCCTTTGTACTGTTTGCAAAGGTCCGCTGAAGACAATGTTGCCATTATTACTCGGGATTGGCGGATTGAGGCGTAATGACTACCCTGGCCCGAGTGGGTTTCTTTGGCTTTTCGGCAGTCTGCGTGTCGCCGGCGGCGTCGGCGCTGACTTCGTTGGTTTGCGCTTTGGTCGTTGCCGCCCCCTTGATCGACAATTTGTCGTCGCCGATGTTGTAGACGATTTCGTCGCCGTTGGCGACGTCCGGGCCCTGCTCCAGACTGGCTTCATCGTACAAAGTCAACGTGTTCGCGACCTGGTCCAATACAATTTTTTTTGCCTTGCCTACCACGTCCTGATCTTTACCGTCGGGCAGTTGTTTGAAACTGGCGGGCCTGCCCCAGGCCGTCGCACTTTCGAGCTCCTGGCCCTTGTATTTGACCTCCAGCTTGTCGCCGGTGATCCGTAATGTCCCCTGCACCACGATCACGTTGCCCTTGTAAGTGCGCACCCCGGTCCTGAAATCGTATTCCACCTCGTCAGCCTCGACTGTGGCGGGCTGCTCCTGGTCGGAACTCAGGGCCCAAATACTCTGCGCAAAAGCCAACAGAAAGATTGCCAACGGCAGCCTCAAAACGATTTACCCCGGTTTCTTCTTGACGTCATCCAGATAAACCCTCATTTTTTGGGTGATTATTTCGTTTTGCGGCGCCAGTCCACCGCCCGCACCGTTTTCCCCACCCGTATACTGAATGACCCGTACGTTCCCAGTCAGCAGTATTTCATTGCCGTCTGACGATATCCAGCCTGAATCAGAATAAGTATGCTGCGGGGGTACACCCTCCTCGTACTTGATAACGTGCGGATTGTCCAGCAGTGCGGTGTCATCATCCGGATAGTGAACCATTCGTTCCGCCTCGAGAACGTATCTGCGCTGACCGTTCTCGTCCATTCCTATCGCGGTGAAGTTTTCGATATAGTAATCGGGATCGTGCCGTTGGCTCCCGTCGAACACCACCTGCTCCTGCTCTATGATACCGAATTGAAGCCAGGTGCTCAGTAACCCAAGCACACCAAACAGCGAGATAAAAAGGATTTTTTGGACTATTTTCAATTTCGGTCGCAGCGGCAGATGTTAGACCACACCGGCTCGTAAAAGATCATGCATATTAAGCGCCCCCTGTATGTTGCCTTCGTTATCCAGCACAAACAGGCCGTTGATGGAGCTGGACTGCATTATTCTCACCGCTTCCGCTGCGAGGGTTTCAGGGGTAACGGTCACGGGATCCCGGGTCATGACGGTATTGATCACACAGGTCTGTACGTCGACCTGCAGGTTCAATGTCCTTCGCAGATCACCGTCGGTATAGACGCCAACCAGTTTGCCGTCCGCGTCCGTAACGCCCGTCATGCCCAGACTTTTACTGCTCATTTCTATCAGTGCCTCCCTCAGCATTTCATGCTGGTGGACCAGCGGCACCGAGTCGCCTTCGTGCATGAGGTCGTCTACGTAGAGCAGCAGCCTTTTCCCCAATACCCCGCCGGGATGGGATCGGGCAAAATCCTGACTGGTGAAACCCCGGCTTTGTAATACCGCTACTGACAGTGCGTCCGACATGGCCAGGGCCGCCGTGGTGCTGGCGGTGGGTGCGAGATTGTGTGGACAGGCCTCCTGTTCCACGCTGGTTGGAAGTGCAACATTTGCCTTTCGGGCAAGGGTTGAATCCATGTCCCCGACGAGGGCGATAAGGCCGACCTCCATGCGTTTGATTATCGGCAGTATGGTCAGGATCTCTGGAGTCTCGCCGGAATTGGAGATGGCAATGACGAGATCAGAGGGGGTAATCATTCCCAGATCTCCATGACTGGCTTCACCGGGATGGACGAAAAACGCCGGGGTACCGGTGCTGGCAAGGGTGGACGCAAGTTTGCCTGCAATGTGACCTGATTTTCCGATTCCCACTACCACCACCCGTCCGGTACACGATAGAATCAGCCCGCACGCGTTCGCGAAGCGGGCATCGATGCGCTCCGCAAGCTTCGCCACTGCTTTTGATTCAACCTTTATAACCGAGCGTCCTATTTCCATCAGAGACTCGGGGCTAGGCGACGGTTTTTCTATCACTTGAGGTCGGTTCTGTTAGTATGATGCCCGCTTTATTCTAGCGTTATGTCGATATTTGTGCATTCCATTCGTGAATAACGACTCCCCCGTAGCCCCGTGAACAACCTGATTGAACTCAACCGGGTATGGTTTGCTTTTGGAGAACGGCCGGTCTGTGAGGACCTTTCCCTTTCGGTGCCGCGCGGCAAAGTCAGCGTCATCATGGGGCCGAGCGGCTGTGGAAAATCCACCTTGCTGAACTTCATCGGTGGAAGACTAAAGCCCCAAGCAGGCGAAGTGCTGGTCGACGGCGTCGACGTGTCCCGGCTGAATCGTCAGGGGCTATACAAGCTGCGCAAGAGCATGGGAATGCTGTTCCAAAACAGCGCGCTGTTGACGGATCTCAGCGTCTTCGACAATGTGGCTTTTCCCGTGCGCGAGCACACGGAGTTGGACGAGCGGCTGATCAGGCATCTGACCCTTTTCAAGCTGCAGATGGTGGGTTTGCGCGGTGCGCGCGACTTGAAGCCCGCGCAACTCTCCGGCGGCATGGCGCGTCGAGTGGCTCTGGCTCGAGCCATCGCGCTCGATCCCATGCTGGTCATGTACGATGAACCGTTTACCGGGTTGGATCCGATCTCCAAGGGCGTGATCGTCAAACTCATCCGGGAAATCGGCGATGCGCTGGGTATGACTTCATTGGTTGTTACCCATGACGTGGCGGAAGGCATGAGCATTGCGGACAGGGTAATTCTGCTCGGTGAGGGAAGAGTGATCAGTCATGGCTCGGCAGCCGAGATGCAGGCGTCCAGGGATCCCAAGGTACGGCAGTTCATCGACGGGCAGCCGGATGGACCCGTCGCCTACCATTATCCCGCCAAAAACTACCTTGCCGATCTTGCCGGTGGTGACGCCGCGTGAACGCGTTGGCTATGCTGGGGAGATGGACCCTGGACAACGTGCAGCGCTGGGGGAGAGAGACGATCTTCCTGGGAAATATATTGATCGGCATTCCATCGATTTTTGGCCGATTCTATCTGGTCATCTATCAGATCTTTGCCGTCGGGGTGCTTACACTGGTTATCATCCTAGTGTCCGGAATGTTCGTTGGCATGGTGCTTGGTCTGCAAGGTTACAATACGCTTGTAGACTTTGGTGCCGAGTCTTCCCTTGGCCTGGTAGTTGCGTTGTCCCTGACCAGGGAGCTCGGGCCGGTTTTGACCGCACTCCTGTTTGCCGGCCGGGCGGGGTCCGCGCTTACGGCCGAGATTGGCCTGATGAAGGCGACCGAGCAGCTGGCGGCGATGGAGATGATGGCGGTAGATCCGATATCACGTGTGGTGGCACCGCGCTTTCTCGCCGGCATCCTGTCGATGCCGCTGCTTGCGGCGCTGTTCACAGCCGTCGGCGTGTGGGGCGGGCACCTGGTAGGTGTGGTTCTTCTGGGCGTGGATGCGGGCCAATACTGGTCGGCGATGCAAAACGGTGTCGACTTTTACGAAGATGTACTTAACGGATTCGTAAAGAGCATAGTATTTGGATTCGTGGTCACGTGGATCGCCGTTTTCGAGGGATATGACGCCACGCCCACGTCCGAGGGTGTCAGCCGGGCCACCACCCGAACAGTCGTAAATGCTTCGCTAGCCGTATTGGCTCTGGACTTTGTGTTAACTTCACTGATGTTTGAATAAATCATGAATAAAAGCGCAGTTGAGTTGTGGGTTGGAATGTTCGTGGTCGTCGGATTGGCCGCGCTGGGAGTGCTTGCTTTCAAGGTCGGCAATCTGAGCTCGGGAGAGGTACGGGACGGTTACAGGGTAACGGCCCCGTTCGGCAATATTGGCGGCCTGTCGGTCAAGGCGCCGGTGACACTTGCCGGAGTTCGCATCGGGCGTGTGTCGGATATTCGCATCGATCGCGACGACTACAGCGCGATCGTGGAATTAATGGTGGACAACAAATACGACAATCTACCCCTGGATACCAGCGCCTCCATCCTCACCCAGGGGCTGCTGGGAGCCCAGTACGTAGGACTTGATCCCGGCGCGGAGGAGGAATACCTAAAAGAAGGAGACCGCATCGAAATTACTCAGTCGGCGGTAGTGCTCGAGCAGTTGATCGGGCAATTGCTGTTCGGCAAGGTGGAAGGAAGCGAGTAACGCCGGGTATGTTGAAAGATTTTCTGTTGTCCTCAGTGCGGCCCCGCCTCCGCAGCTGCCGGTCAGAGAAACGACCGACAGAGTGCTGAGCGAATAGTCGCCGTGCGAATCGAAGGAGACGCGACCACCGGCTACAGCGTGAGTGGTGATCTGACATACAGGACGGTGCCCGACGCTTTCGAGCATCAGTTGCAGTTTGCGAGCGAGACGAGAATGAATCTCCAAAATGTGGAGCGCATTGACAGTGCCGGTCTGGCTATGCTGGTGGAATGGGTTTGTGCTGCCCAAAAACAAGGCAAGATTCTGGTGCTGGAACAGATCCCCGACTCACTCAAATCATTGATCGAAGTGAGCGGCTTGACGGAAGTGCTCACCGCCAAAAGCGAGTGATTGCGTGAAATCAGGCGATGTCGAAGTGCCCCGCGGTAACCATAGAAAACGTGCACAAGAGTTTCGGTCCCGTGCGTGCTTTGAGGGGGTTAGACTTCACCATTCAACGGGGCGAATTCTTCGGCCTGCTGGGGCCGAACGGTGCGGGTAAGTCTACCCTGATCAATGCTCTGGCCGGCCTGGTTAGGCCCGATTCGGGAAAACTGGCGGTTATGGGTTATGACGTTGAATCAGAGTACCGTGATGCCAGGAAGCGATTGGGCGTGGTCCCGCAGGAGCTGGTCTATGATCCATTTTTCCAAGTGCGGGAAACGCTGCGGTTCCAGGCAGGCTATTTCGGACTAGGCCGCGAGGTCGAACCGTGGATAGACGAACTCCTGGACGCGCTGGATTTGATGGACAAGGTCGACGTGAACATGCGGGCGCTGTCCGGTGGAATGAAACGACGCGTACTCATTGGTCAGGCGCTCGTGCACAAACCGCCGGTGGTCATACTTGACGAGCCGACCGCGGGTGTGGATGTAGAGCTGCGTCGACAGCTCTGGTCCCTGGTAAAAAGGTTGCACGGCGATGGGCACACCATAGTCCTAACCACGCACTACCTGGAAGAAGCCGAAGAGCTTTGTGATCGCATCGCGATCCTCGACCATGGCGGACTGGTGGCGCTGGACACCAAAGCAGATCTGCTGGCGCGCGGGATATCCAAGACACTCCACATCCATACCAGCGAACGGGCGCGCAATCTACCCCCGGCCCTCGCTGATAAAATCAAGCGCATTACCGAGGACTATATCGAGCTCAGCTTCAGTCTGAGTGAGGATTCGGTTATGGAGGTTCTGGACACCATCCGTGATGCCGGCGTTCACGTCATCGACATCCGGGTGGAGGAAGACGATCTGGAGGACGTTTTCGTACAGCTTACTAGGGATGCACGGCAATGACAGGATGTCTCTGGCTTTTCTGGAAAGAACTGGTGCGCTTCGGCAAGGTTTCGTTCCAGACCGTCCTCGCCCCCATCATCACATCGCTGCTGTACCTGCTCGTGTTCTCTCATGTCCTGGAGGGACGGGTGGACGTGTACGAGGGTGTAACCTACACCGCGTTTTTGGTGCCAGGATTGATCATGATGTCGGTGATCCAGAATGGGTTTGCGAACAGCTCATCGAGCCTGGTTCAGTCCAAGATCACCGGCAATCTCGTGTTCGTTCAGATCACACCGATCACGTACATCGAGTTCTTTTTCGCGTACGTCGCCGCGTCCATGGTGCGCGCGCTGATGGTGGGCAGCGGTGTCCTGCTGGCTGCGCTCCTGTTCGTCGACCTCTCGGTGTACAGCGTTCTCATTATTTTCTTGTTTGCGTTGATAGGCAGTGCGATTCTGGGTGCGCTTGGTATCGTTGCCGCGCTCTGGGCGGATAAATACGATCAGCTGGCTGCTTTCCAGAATTTCGTGATCATGCCGCTGTCTTTTTTGAGCGGTGTGTTCTACTCCATCCATTCACTGCCTGAATTCTGGCAATCTCTGTCGAGAATAAATCCGTTCTTCTACCTGATCGACGGATTTCGCTTCGGCTTTTTCGGCGAGTCCGACGTTCCGATCCGGATCAGCCTCGGCGTGTGTCTGGCGGCCCTGATCGTGTTGTCGCTGGTCACACTGTCGCTCCTCAGAAGCGGCTATAAACTCAGGACCTGAAACCGTCGAGAGCCCGGTTCCTGCGTGACCGCCCTCATTTGCACGCCCGTTTGACGTAAATTCATCGAAATTCTGACTATTAGCTGAAGTAGACCTGTATGATTGTCCAGAAATTAGTCGGCATTTTACCACTGCAGCCGAGCCTGTCCTGAGCCATCATTCGGAGCGCTGGTTGAACATCAGGGCCGGACATTCAATTCAGGGGTTTAAATCATGGTTATGCCAGAAGACATCAAGAAGTGGATAGAGCAGGGCCTCGAGGAGGCCAGGGTTGAAATCGAGGGCGACGGCCGCCATTTCAACGCGGTTATCGCCTGCCCCGCGTTCGAGGGCAAGAATTCGGTACAACAGCACCAGTTGGTGTACGGCGTGCTCGGCGATAAAATGAAATCTGAAATCCACGCCCTGTCCATGCGAACGCTGACTCCCGCAGAGTGGGACAGTGAGCGAGGATGAGGGCACACCAACAGGTTAGCAGACAAGGAGAAAGTGTATGAACGACGTACAGCAACGGATCAGGCAGACCGTCGATTCCGACGACGTGGTCTTGTTCATGAAAGGCAGCCCGGATTTTCCGCAATGCGGCTTTTCCGGCCGGGCAGTGCAGGTGCTGAGGTCCTGTAATGTGAAATTTTCCTCGTTCGACGTACTGGCGGATGAGGACGTGCGGCAGGGCATCAAGGAGTTTTCGAACTGGCCGACGATACCGCAGCTTTATGTCAAGGGTGAGTTCATCGGCGGTAGCGACATCATCCTGGACATGTACGAGAAAGGAGAATTGCAAAAAAAGCTGGGCGCGTAGTTTCGGATATACACAACTTAACTACTTCAATGTGATGTCATCGTGGACAAACTGATTGTTACCGGCGGCAAGCCGCTGTCCGGTGAGATCCGGATATCCGGAGCCAAGAACGCCGCGTTGCCGGTGCTGATCGCCTCGTTGCTCACTGCCGAGCCTCTCCGGGTGAGCAATATCCCACACCTGCAAGACATCACGACTACGCTCGGGCTGCTGGGACATCTCGGCGTGTCGGTTGAGGTCGATGAAAAGATGGTCATCGAAGCGGACGCGGGTCGCATCGATCAGGTACGGGCGCCATACGATTTGGTTAAGACGATGCGGGCGTCCATACTTGTGCTTGGCCCGTTGCTGGCCCGCTTCGGAGAGGCGGAAGTGTCCCTGCCGGGCGGCTGCGCCATCGGTTCGCGCCCAGTAAACCTGCACGTAAAAGGGCTACGGGCGATGGGTGCCGACATCACCGTTGAGCAAGGGTATATCAAGGCCACGGCCGGCAGACTGCAGGGTGCCCGGATTTTCATGGACATTATCTCAGTCACCGGCACCGAAAATTTGATGATGGCGGCAACACTGGCGGAAGGAACTACCGTGATCGAGAATGCCGCCCGGGAACCGGAAGTGGTTGACCTTGCGGAATGCCTCAATGGCATGGGTGCGCGGGTGTCGGGTGCCGGCAGCGATGAGATCGTGATCGAAGGCGTTGGCAAATTGCACCGGGCGGAGCACAGGATCATTCCGGACCGCATCGAGACCGGCACCTATCTGGTTGCCGGGGCGATCACCGGGGGTAGCATCAAGTTGCGTAACGCGGCACCCCGGCTGGTTGATTCCGTACTGGAAAAACTACGTGAAACGGGTGCGCGCATCGAGACCGGTGCGGACTGGATCAGTCTGGACATGAACAGCCGGCGGCCGGAAGCGGTAAGCGTGAGGACCTCGCCCTATCCCGCCTTCCCGACCGATATGCAAGCACAGTTCGTCACCCTGAATTCGATTGCCCACGGCACGGGGACCGTAACCGAGACCGTCTTCGAAAACCGATTCATGCATGTTCAGGAATTGCAGCGGATGGGTGCCGACATCGTCATGCAGGGAAATACCGCAGTGGTGCAAGGTGTTGACCAACTGCAGGGTGCTCCGGTCATGGCTACCGATCTACGCGCATCCGCATGCCTCGCGCTGGCGGGCCTGGTGGCGCGCGATGATACGATCATCGACCGTATCTACCACATAGATCGGGGTTACGAGTGCATAGAGGAGAAGCT
>JAHEIO010000138.1:2709-7167 GCA_024639325.1 Gammaproteobacteria bacterium | reverse complement strand
GACATCCTTACTTTGGCAGGCGACAATGTGAACACTTTCGTGGCATGAGATACATTAACGAGTTCGACAGTGAGGCGCGCCGTTGCGAGTTCATAGCAATTCTGTGACGGTTATCACAATAGATCTTCGTACGAGAGCAGCGACCATCATGAAAGACCGTCGTGTAATTGGCGCCCAAAGTAAGGGGAAAAAATTGGTCATCGGTCGGGAGACAGCCAGGGGCAAGTTCTGGAAAGTGACTTTTCTCCTGATAATGCCTGGCGCCTGGAGCTGCGGGAGGGTGGCAAGGTTTCCTGGGTATCAGGCGATCAAACACTCAACGCTCAGCCGGCGGAGTCATTCATGCAGCGCATCGAGGACTGGTTTTTTGCACACCTTCCTATCGAGGCGGAAATGTAAGCCCGACCGTCGGGGGAAATCTGCCTCTCCGGGCGTATCGACTGGCTGGACGGCCCTGGCGGGACTTTGGCTCTGTATCTCGGCAAATTGATTCGCTCTAACCGCTACAGTTGGCTCGCGTGAAGAGATCCACATCCTTAATCGCCATCGGAGCTGTTATCGCCGTCGCGATGGTGGTTGTCTGGATACTGCGAAACAACATCATTCGAGAGCTCTCCGGCTCTTTGCTCGCGAAATACGACCTCGAGATCATCGACGTCTCCCTCGATGCGCTTGCCGCCAACGATGCGTCGATTGGTCACCTCGAACTGCGGCACACGGGCGGAGCCAGGATCGCGATTGATGAGCTCAACCTCGGAGTTCGCAAGTCCGCGGAAGGACGTCGCAGGTATTCCGCAGACCGCGTAACGATTACGTTGCCGGACTCCAGCGAGGACAGGCCGTCGAGCGTCGCCACGGTAATCAGGCAAGTTGCGGGACTGCCGGATAGTCTGCCACTGGTCGACGTCGTCGTAACAGAACTGCTGATAACCGGGTATCCCGTCGTAAATGACCTTACCTGGTCGACTTACGATGACAGGCAGTCACTCGGCGCACACATCGAACAGGACTCGATCGGGCTCGAACTCGAGCGTCTTGCGACTGACCGCTACGAAGCACAAATCAAGCTCGCGACAGGCGATGATATTCACCAGAGCGTCCGCATCGGTATCGAGGATTTGCTGGGCCTCGTCCGCCTTCGCGCCGACGCCACACTGCAGCTTGCAGCTATTGAGCACCTGCTCGAGCGATTCCGGATACTGCCGGATGGGGTCGATTTCGAATCAGCCGCCGCCGGGATCGTGCTGCTTGCAAATATGCCGGACGATGCCGCACAGCCGTTGCAGCTCGATATTGAAGTAGCAACCGAGACGGACTGGCGATTCCGCTACGACGACATAACGATAGTCCTCGCGTTACCAGACGTGCTGGAGATATCAGCAGCACTCCCCGACAAGACGTGGCAAATGGGGGCTGCGGGTGTTGGTATCTCGATATCGAACGACGTCGCACAGGACGTTATCGTCTTGCTCGCCGATGTCGATTGCCGTACAGGAATCGCTTGTTCCGCGAAAGCGAGCGCTTCGACCGGGCTTATCGCGCTGCCCAATTTTTCGGCCAGAAAAGCAATGGCGTCGGCGACTTTGGAGTTAGAACTCGACACGGACGGACGAATGCGAGGCACCGCAGCGCCAGGCGCAACGATTGCCCTGACCCGGATCGCCGCCGGCAACACTCGCGTTGCCCGGCTTGCCGCCGACTTCGTCACGGCTATTGATCTTTTTCGTGACGGATCCGGATGGAAACTTTCAGCCGATTCGATCGATGTTGACATGGATCGCGTGGCCGACGGCGATCTAACGCTAGAGTCATCGCTGTTTCTCGACAAGGCCGGCATCGAGTCGAAGCGCGGTCGTGTCGTGGCCCGCACCGGCGTGTACGCGCCGGCCATCTACATGACCTACGCAGACAGTGAGAGCGTACTTCCTGGTGTCCGTGGTGGCGCCGCGTTTCAGGATCACCAGATTACGGCAGAGCTCGAAACAGTCGGGCTCAAGCAGGACGGGCAGGTCCGGGCGTCACACGATTTTTCGTCGGGAGCCGGCGCGTTCAGCGTTGCCGGCCTGGTTAGTGCCTTCGAGGATCGGCCCTTGTCGAGTTTGCTGGTGACTGCGCCCCCGGCATTTGATCTGACGGCAGGCACGCTGGGTATCGACTTGCGTATCGACTGGCGATCCCGACGGCCGCCGCGCGGCTCGCTGTCGGCACAACTTTTGGATGTTGCCGGTTTTTACACAACGATCGCGTTCGCAGGCGTTACTACGGTCATAGATTTCGATTACGACCAGGTAGCCGGTATCACAACCAATCCCTCGGAGTTATCGGCTACGTTTATCGACGTCGGTGTACCTCTGCGTGACATTGTCGCGCACTATCAGCTGCGCCTCGATACCACGTCCGTCGACATATCGAGTCTCAGGCTCGCTGCCTTCGGCGGCACGATAACTTCCGATCCATTCAGTTTTGGTAAAGGCAGCAAGCCCGATGATGTGCGTGTGCACGTCAAGTCCCTGGATATTGCGGAAGTGATGACAATCAAGGAATTCGAGGCCGTCGATGTCACCGGCAAGGTCGACGCGGAACTGCCCATGACGATTGGTGCGAGCGGGGTCACGATTGATGGAGGCCGCCTGACGGGCGTGCCGCCGGGCGGCGTCATAAATTACCGTGCGGGGCTCGACGGCCCGCAAACGGACGCTTCGGCGATGGGAATTGCGGCGCGGGCGCTCAGCAACTTCCAGTACGAGAGTTTGACTGCTGATGTTGCCTACACGGAGGCCGGCGATCTCATGCTGCAGATGCAGCTCCGCGGACGTAACCCGGACATGCAGGGTAGCCGACCTATCGTGCTCAATCTGGGCATAGAGAATAATGTACCGGACATGCTGCGGAGCCTGCAGGCATCGCGAAGCGTGAAAGACGTCCTCGAGCGGCGGGTGAACCGGTAAGGTCCTGCTGTCACGTGGTGCGAACTTGGGTTAAGCTTCGCCCAGCCCAGGAGAGTACAGACCACAATGAGATTAGTCCTGATATCGCTGCTTGCTGCCGCCGTGCTTGCGGGCTGTAATCCGACCGTCCGCGTCGAAGCCCCGGATAAGCCGATCGAGATCAATATGAATGTCAAAATCGAACATTCTATCCGCGTTCAGGTCGACAAGGAACTCGAAGACCTGTTCGATGAAGACAGCGATGTATTCTGAGGAGTTGCCAATGAAAAGATTTCTCGCCGCCATCGGCCTCGTTCTTATAATGCAAGCTGCCTGGGCCATCGACCTGGACTCTGCAAAGTCGCAAGGGCTGGTGGGAGAAGCCAATAACGGCTATCTGGCCGCAGTAAAGATGCCCGCCAGCGGCGAAGTCCGCGCGTTGATCCAGGAAGTCAATGCGAAACGCCGAGCTGAATTTCAACTCACGGCAGACAAGACCGGCGCAACGCGTAGCCAGGTTGCGCTTCGTTTCTACGAACTTGCCGTAAAGCGCACGGCACGCGGCAACTTCTACCAGGACACAACAGGCCGCTGGCAACGAAAATAGACCCGGCGCCAGAATGGGCATTATTGCGGCCCGCCCAGCCGCCTCGTTTTCTGTGGTTGCGTCATCCTTTATGTATAAACAAAGAGTCTCACCCCAAAATAACACGATAATCACGAGGATCATTTAATGCATCTAGGTAAATTGATAATCAGTGCGACATTTGTCGCAGCGGCGTTCATAGCGCCTTCCACCGCGGTTGGCCAGCAGGGCGAAGCCATCGAAACGTTTACTTGCGAATCAGTAAACGGACAGCACAATGAATGTCGATACAGGGCTTCCGGCACGGTCACGGTTCACGTCAACCAGCAGCTCAGTAAGTCGAGGTGCGTCTTTAACGACACGTGGGGAAGCTTCGAGGGGGGCGTATGGGTCGATTATGGATGCAGGGCGGAATTTGTCGTCAGGCGTCCGCCGCAGCAAAATCAGAATTATCGCCCCGTTGGCGGCACGATGAAAACGGTGACCTGCCAATCCACCGGCAACAGTTACAACGAGTGCCGTGTGCCGGGCATCGATGCGTCCAGTGTCACTGTCGAGCAGCGACTGAGCAGGACTCCGTGCACTCGCGGCAATTCTTGGGGTGTCTCGGAGGGTGAGAATTCTCCTCCAGGCATCTGGGTAGACCGCGGCTGCAGGGCGATTTTCGCATACACGACGCGCGAGGCAGCGCACCCGATTTACGCCGGCACGCCGCATGATTTCGAATTGCCCTGCGAGTCCATCAGAGGCGCATGGAACCATTGCGAAGTGCGCCATGCCCACAACGCACGGATCGAGCTCATCAACGGTAACCAGGAATGCAATGGCTACAAGGCATGGGGCGTCGACGACACCGGTATCTGGGTTCGCAACAACTGCCAGGCGGCATTCTCGGTCAAATACCGTCACTGAGGCCGATTTCCGCTCTGCGGCTCTCTCGTGACG
>JAHEIO010000138.1:0-2609 GCA_024639325.1 Gammaproteobacteria bacterium | reverse complement strand
TCGTGACGATCCGGGCATTTCAATAAACAATCACGGTTTGATGGGAGGAGTGAAGGCATGATGGGTAAAATGCGCGTCCTCGGGTCTGTACTGATCATTGCATTGCTGGCCGTCGGCGTTCTTTCCGCCTGCGGCAAGTCGGAGCCGGAGTCCGGTGCGTCGTCCGCACCCGAGCCTGGTCCTGTCGAACAAAGCGCCGACGCGCCCACGTCGGAAGGCTCTCCAACAGTCCTGGCCGGCACGGAGTGGCGCCTGCTGTACTTCGAGTCGATGGATGACGCTATCGGCCGCGCGAAGCCTGAACCGTCGCAGACCTACACGATGCGGCTCAACGCGGATGGAACGGTAAATATGGCGCTAAACTGCAATCGCGCCAACGGCGCATGGACCATCGAGCCGGCCTCGGATGGGGTGAGCGGGCGATTCTCGTTTGGACCGCTAGCTTCCACGAAAGCGCTGTGTCCGCCGCCAAGCATGGATGAACGAGTCGTGGCGGATGCACAGCACGTAACCGGCTTTCTGCTGCGCGACGGCAACCTCTATCTCAGCCTGATGGCTGACGCCGGAATCTACGCATGGGCACCGGCAACCGGGCCGCGGCACAAGCAGCAGGATCGGTATTAGAAGTCGACTCATTGGTTCCTCCGCCTGAGCGCTCATTTCGTCGCTTGCATGCGAGTCAGCGTCCGCAGTGTCGCGTTTGGGCCAGATTGGCTTCTTGATTTTTATCGGTCGAATCAACCTTCACAACACGTGGGCTGGTCGACCTGTCACCCACGTGCCGCACCAGAATATCCAATGTTCGTCGCACCGTTTCAAGTCGGTGGCGCAGTCGCGTTCGCCTCGTGCACCGCCGGGCGCGGCCCGGCCCGCTGGCAATGTAATCTGCCTGCGGCGAGGAGAATTTGCTCGGAAGATGCCGGACATTTGATAGCATCTTGCACTGTCACTCTTGGAGTTCTCTGTAGGAATTTACGCCATGCACCGCTCTTTCTTGCTCGTCAGCATCTTCGCAATCGTTTTGTCCGCCTGCGGAACGGACGACGGTTCCAGACCAGCCGCGGCACCTTCCGTCCCGGATGACGTCGCGACGTCGGATACGACCGCACGCGGCGAACTGAGGCATACGTCTTGGCAGCTGGTCCGGATAAAAACACCGGACGAGACGGTCCTGGAGCCGGCTGATCCTTCCGTCTATACGCTGGCATTCGAGCCCGATGGCAATGCCCGGCTTTCAATCGACTGTAATCAGGGCAACGGCACATGGTCGTCCGAATCGCCGGGAGAAATCGAATTTGGCCCTATCGCCTCGACGCGCGCTATGTGCCCGCCCGAGTCGCTGCATGACCCGTACCTTGCTCACTTCGACGCCGTGGCGACCTACTTGATCGACGACGGACACCTGTTTCTGCGCAGCGGTGTCACTGGAGCTTTCATGGAATTTGAACACGCAGCCGAGTCGCCGGTCGCGGCGACCGTTCTGGGCGAAGAGATCCGCACCGATGACGCCGGTGAGATGCAGGCGGCTATTCTCAGGGCGCTTTTCGATCAGTACATGGCCGAGAAAGGTATCCGGGCGGAGGATACCGAGATAGAGGGCGTTATCGCGGGTATCGACCGGGCCAGGCAGGACGACCGCGATCAGCGGCAGGCGCGGCTGGCGGAGATTGATACCGCGCTCGCATCCGACAAAATCGATCCCGAAGAGCGACAGGCTCTCGAATCAGAGCGCGAGCGCCTTGCCGACTTCATTGCGACGATCAATTCCGGGCAGGAATTAAGCCCCGACGAAGCCGTCGAGGCTGCGGAGATGCGCCGATCGTTTGCTCGCGAGATGATCGCACACTGGAAACTGAACCGCGCCCTGCACGAACAGTATGGCGGCAGAATCATTGGCCAGCAGTTTGGGCCGGAGCCCCTGGACGCGTATCGCGCCTTCCTGGAGGAGCGCCGCGACGCAGGCGCTTTCGAGATCCACCGCCCGGAACTCGCAGCCGGATTCTGGCGTTATTTCTCGGACGACTCAATGCACGACTTCATCGAGGCTGGCAGCGATGCGGCAAATGCGGCTTTCGCTATCCCACCGTGGGACCGTTAGGACAGTCCAAAACGGCGGCTCGCTGCAGTCACTGAAATGCCAAACGGACCGGCAGCTTGACGGCGTAGGAAGTTTCAATTATTTTCCGGGATCCGATTGACCGCCTGCGCCACCAGCATTCGTCGTAATTCTTTGCGCAAAAACATTGCGGGCCACTAACGAGGAATAATCACCATGAGCGATTTTATTGCTACCCGAAAATTTGCGCCGTCGTTGCCGTTTGTTGCAGCGTTAGTGTTCGCTGCCGTCAGTTTCACGCTGCCGGCGGTGGGCAACGCAGAGACCACCGTCACGTGTGAATCACACAGTAACCAGAGGAATAACTGTCGTGCCGACACTCGCGGCGGGGTTTCGCTGCAGACCCAGTTAAGCAAAGCGGGTTGTTATCAGGGGAACAGCTGGGGCTATGACAGCCGATTCATCTGGGTATCCAACGGCTGTCGCGCGGTATTCCGCACCGGAAGCGACAACCACAGGAACGATCATGGCAGCAGCTCGGCAGGCGCTGCAG